>JBCCUY010000010.1:0-25675 GCA_039196145.1 Bacteroidota bacterium | reverse complement strand
GGGCATAAGCCAGTACGGAATAGTTCTCCGGGGTGGCCCTGTTCCCTACTTCCTCTTGGGCCAGCCTTAGTGCCTTTTTAAAATTGGTGCTCGTGCTGAGATACACATCTATGTTTGGGATATTGTACATAGTCCCATAATCAGGATTTTGAACCAATTTGTAGTAGGCATCCAGGTTTCGGGCACGATTATAATCATCACCTTTGAATTCAGCTATTTCAGCCTTTAGTAGATAATGATCTGGGGATTTAAACTGCTTATCCACTGTATTTAGAATTCTCATCGCCTCAATCGCATTCTTTTCATGGGAATAGATGATCCAAGCAATCCCCTTTTTTGCATAGGCGTTATTGGGATCTTGCTCAAGTGTCTTTAAACAATATTTGTACGAATCGTTCAACCTTCCAGCATGCCCATAGTAATCCGCTATATTTGAATACGACCAGATTTTTAATGATTTGTTGTTTGAGTCCTCTGCTTTCTTGATAGCTTGTTCCATTAGGGCAATGGTGGTGTTTAAATCCCCTTTATAGTCGTTCCATTTTGAGGCACGGATTAAATAGCCAAAATCAGAAAAGTTCTTTATACTGTCCAAGTATTTTTGGGCTTGTGCGTAGTTGCCCAACTCCATGTGCACATCAAAAAGTAAGCTTTGTGAATCTTTTACCCCGCTACCCATGGTTCGGGCAGAATCGGCATAAGCCAGAGCTTCTTTAAATCGATGTTGGGAAATGTAATTTCTAGCTAAGGACCGGTAATAGCTGGATTTGTTTATGGCAGCGATTTCAACTGCCTTTTTCAATGCTTTTTCGGCCTTTTTCAAATACGTGATGTCCCCGGTATTTTTAAAGTACCTATTGTATTCTCCGGCTACTATGGGAAAGCTTAGCAACTGCGTGCTGTCTTTTGTGATTTTTGAATTCCAGAGCTCAAAATATTTCGAAGTGTTTCTAGTGGGACTTGCTTCCAGATATACTTGATAATCTTCGGGATTGGTAATTGTGACTTGTTCAGTATTGCAAGCAAAAGCCAAAAGTAACGTGGCAAGGACAAAGATGTGTTTCATTTTTTTAGGATTTGTTGTTGTGTTTTTGATGAAGGGAGAGCGCACTATGGCTCTCTCCCTTCTCCTCTTCATAGCCCTACTTCCTATTCGGGATTGCCTATGTAGGGGAATGTGGTCAGTACTTCACCAGTAAAACCAACCCCATCAGAGGTCAATCGGGGTAGGTCGGCATTCCCGTCCATATTAAGGTCTTGGCCGCTAAAGCGATCTCCTTCGGCCCCACCAAAAAATAGGATTAAGGAGACATCTATGATGTCATCGGTAAGCTTTCTTCCGGTCAATGCTACTTCATCACCATCGGGAACCAAAAGTCTACCATCGTTGTCATTATCCGTACCAGGGTCAAAATAGGTGGTCGGTAGGTCGGGAGCAACTTCAAGCACGTCAGCTGATAGGACTGTGGTCAATGTTGTTGCATCCAGACCTAGAATATTGGCCTCATAGTTTACATCGGCAGGGTCTAGACCCAACTTGTTAGCATAGACATCATGGTATTGTTCCAGCCTGGCCTCAAAACCAACTTGAAATATGGAGGTCATTTCTGAAGGAACGGATACGTTGTGCGCATCCTTAACGCTGGGTTGCCCATCCATATCAAAACTTAGCGTAGTATTGATGCCGGGCCGTCCCATAAAATCCACTTGGGCAAAAGTTCCACTAAAATCGGGATCCATAGACATGGTCTCGCAAGGAGAGCAAGAACCTCCACAGTCCACACCGGTTTCATCACCGTTCATGATATTATCATCACAGGTGGCCATTGGTTCTGGCATCATTGCCTGCGCATCATTGTCATTACTGCAAGAGCTTATGGAAGCAGCCAATAGCAACCCACATAAAACTAGTTTTATATTGTATTTCATTTTTCTGTTTTTAGAGTTTATTGTTTTCGATTTGAAGTGACCCAGGTATTGTAAACCGTAAGTCCCAGGGCATTGGTGGCAGTAGGTGTGCCCAAAAGGTTATTTGGAATTTCTACAGCTACTGATAAGGTGTTGGCGCCGTCAAAAGTGTCTGCCGCCGTATCAGGAGCCAAAAAGCCGCCAGGGGCAGATGCTACATCTGGATTTATCACAGCATTGAACTGGAAAAAATCGAAGAAGAAGGGATCTTGTCGCGGTCCGGCAAATAACGAAACCCCATTCGAGGTGGTTTCCACAATTGCATTTGTGCTTGAAATCTCCACATCTCCTAATGGAGCATCGGTAAGAATGCTGCCATTTAAGCCGGTTTGGGATGGCTCTGCTGGACCAAAAAAGTACATCCGCCCATCCCTTGGAATCGCCTGGATTACTTTATCCTCAATCAAATCATCGTCCAAGTCAATATTGATTTCCAATAACACGTCCTCATCAAAATTGCCATAGGCGAGTTCTGGTAAGACATTGGATTGGACGTCAACGATAAAAACGGTGTTATCCGAATTCTCGGAAGGTTCAAAGGCGTAGAAATCAGCAATATCTGCTGTTGTTCCCATGGATGACGGGGCATCGATGTGATCTGCCGAAACAAGTACCAGACCTGTTGCCACCAGTGCTCCTAGCCCCATCAAAAACTTAGTTGTTCTTTTCATTTTAAAGGTTTTAAATTTTTATTCTTTACGCCTACCTACGAAGTGTTTCGGGGAAGGTTTGGTTTTAAATGTTAAAAAAAAGTTAACGCAAAGAGAGTGTTTGGAAAGATGCCCGTTCTAGGGTTGCAAAGAGTGGGTACCATCCTGGAAAAGAAGTCGTTGGATAAGAGGACAACAAAAAAGCCTTCGGAAAACGAAGGCTTCAAACTAATTTCATTGTAGTTAGGAAAACTGTAAAGTGCAGGTTCCGGATTTTCCGAACCACCTTACCCGGTTTGCAGCAGCGAGCTTATAAACCGTATCTCGGAGTGGTCTAGGTATTATGATCCCTACATTGGCGACCCATTTCCAAGCGGGAATAGCTGTTAATATGCGTAAAAAACCATCGGAATACATGTGCATTCCGTCAATATCAAAAAGAATAACCGTGTTCAATTGACTGGTGTCCATTCCCTCTTTTTCCAGAAGTTCTTGCCCATAGAGCGATTGGAACGGAACCATAGTAAATTTATCTTGTGGAGCATGTTTAAGCAGGTGTCCAATTACTCCATTACATAGGTTGCACTCGCCGTCAAAAACTATTGTACTTCTTTCCATAATGATGTCGGTTTTCCCATATTGGGTCGGACGGCAGGAAGAAGTATTTCAGTAACTGCCTATTTTTATGAATATTTTGGGATTTGCTAAAGAATGTCCAAAACTCTTTCCAAGGCCATTCCCCGTGAACCTTTGACGAGCAGGCCCCCTTTTTTTGGTGGATATGCCCTCAAAAACTCTTGCAAGGCCCTAAATTCCCTGAATTTCTGAAACTTGGAATCCGTTTCGAAAAAATTCTCTCCAACCAATAGTACATTATTGAAACCCAGCTCTTGAGCTAAATCAGCAATATATTGATGTTCTTTGGCGGCATCTTCACCTAGCTCGAACATATCGCCAAGAATACAGCTTTTATGCTCCAAATCTGTTTTTGAAAAGTTTTTAAGTGCCGCCTCCATACTTGTAGGATTGGCGTTGTAGGCGTCCAATACAATTTGAAAACCGTTCTGCTCCATTAGTTGGGAGCGATTGTTTTGTGGGATGTAGTTTTCAATTCGGGTTTTGATGATCTCTGGCTCCACATTAAAGTACTTGCCCATAGTGACCGCTGCGCAACAATTAGGGAAATTATATTCTCCAACAAGCTGGGTATTCACCTGCATACTTTCAAATTCAAAGGCAACGAAGGGATGGGAGGAAAGTAGCTTGATATTGTAATATTGCGGATCACCTTGACTGAAACCATATTTTTTGACGTGACCGCCTAGCTTTTCCAATTGAATTGGGTCATCAGCATTTAAAAAAATCGACTTATCTCTTCCGATTAAATCATTATAAAGCTCGCTTTTACCTTTTATGACGCCTTCTACGCCACCAAACCCCTGTAAATGCGCCTTACCAAAATTGGTGATGTACCCAAAATCAGGTTGGGCCAGTTGTGCTAAAAAGGCAATTTCCCCTTGATGGTTCGCACCCATTTCCACGATGGCAATTTCTGTGCTTTCCGAAATGGAGAGTAAGGTGAGAGGTACTCCAATATGGTTATTAAGATTGCCTTGGGTGGCAACGGTTTCGTACGTTGCGGATAATACCTGGTTAATCAGTTCCTTGGTGGTTGTTTTTCCGTTGCTTCCCGTTAGCGCTACTACCTTTGCATTGCAGTGGTTTCTATGGAAGGTGGCCAGTTTTTGAAGGGTTTCCAATACATTTTCTACAACAATATGCCTTTCAGAGGTTTTGAAACTTTCCTCGTCTATGATAGCATAGGAAGCTCCCTTTTCCAATGCTTGGTCGGCAAATTTGTTGCCGTTGAAGTTTGGTCCCTTTAAGGCAAAGAATAAGCAGTTCTCGGAGATTTTTCTAGTATCTGTGCAAACCTTGGGATGTTCCAAGAAAAGGTCGTGAAGTTCTTCCAAAATCATAGGTCGAAGATAAAAAAAGCCCCGATTTAAATCGGGGCTTTTTCAGATAACACATAAACTTTATTTCGCTTTTTTATGTCGTACCGTTTTGTTTTTGGATTTCGACTTAGAGCCCACTCTGGACATGGCGCATCTAAAACCAATATCGTCGGTAGCCATATATTGTGGCAAATATCTTCTTTGCGCAGGATCTAACCAGAAGGCTCTATCTCTCCACGATCCTCCTTTATAAACCCTTACCTCATCGTTGATCAGGGAAGTCCTATAGTTGGATGTGTCATATTGGCGAAGGATTTTTCCTGTTGAATCGCGCTCTACACGGTGCTTTGGAGCATCGTACATTTTTCTATTGTCAGATTCATCGCTAAATCTTTGGAAGAATCTTGAGGAACCTGGGTCACCATCTCTATATCCGCGGTTATCACTGGAATCAAAGTTGGTCCGTAAATAGGTTTCTTCCTCGGTAACCGGAACCATTTCAATTTCACCGGGAAGATTTATGGCCACGATTTTACCATTGGGCAAAGTGTCGTACTTGATTTCGTCACGTAGAACCTTCACCTTACCTTCCTCGTCAATTGCTTTTTTCAGGAAGATGTTTCCTCTGTAGTAGTTGAAATCACTGATTTCATCATCAACTATGGGTCGGTATACGTCAGCTACCCATTCAGAAACATTACCCGCCATATCGTACAATCCAAAATCGTTTGGCTTGTAGGATTTCACCTCTGCAGTGATATCGGCACCATCATCTGACCATCCCGCAATACCGCCATAGTCACCTTTGGCTTGCTTAAAGTTGGCCAATTGATCTCCACGGCCGACACGTTGTCCATTTCGGGTATAATCGCCCTCCCATGGATATTTTTTTCTTCCTCTATAGTTATTGTATTCCCTTGAACCAATCAGTGCTTGAGCAGCGTACTCCCATTCTGTTTCGGTTGGAAGTCGGTATTCTGGCATGATCACACCACTACTTCTTTTTGCAAAGTTGTTTATGGAATCACGTTTTTGTTTTCCCTGAAGTGAATCAATCTGGCCCCCGTAAACAGATTCAGGATTGTTTAGATAGGCCTCGGTGCTAAAAGTTCCGCCGATGTCCCCATTCAATACCTGGTACTTTGCATCTTTGGCCAAATAACCTTCTCGTTCCAACATCGCCTCGTTAACCCTGTCGGTTCTCCATTCGGCATATTGGGCGGCCTGTACCCAATTTACACCAACAACTGGGTATTCGGCATAGGCGGGGTGCCTAAGATAATTATTAGTCATGGTTTCATTGAAGCCCAATCGGTTTCTCCATACCAAGGTATCTGGCAAGGCACCGTTATAGATGTTTCTGTAGTTTGGATTTTCTGGCGGATATACAGCTTTCAGATAATCCAGGTATTCTAGATACATAACATTGGTGACCTCCGTTTCGTCCATATAGAACGATTGCACGTGTTGCGCGGTAGGAGTATTGTTCCAATCATGCATAATATCATCCTGAACCTTACCTTTTGTAAAAGTTCCACCTTCGATAAAAACCGTTCCCGGAGGAGTTTCCTGCTCTTTAAAGTCAGAGTTGTATTGAAATCCACCCTCTTTAGCGTTGATTTTCCATCCCGTGGCTCTGGAGATGTTCTTGGAAGAAGAGGACGAGGAATTTTTACAACTGGAAAAACTTCCTACTATGATAGCGCTAGAAAGTACAACTTTGATAAAGTGTTTTTTCATAATTTGGGCTTGAGTACTTTAAAAATTAGGGCTTTTATCCCCTAGCTACTTTAACTTGATTTTGATTTATTAAATCCTTCAATGGCATTAAAACGATGTTTTTGCCATTATATTTTGTGCCCTCAAAATAATTGCGATGACCATTTTGCGTACACATGCTACTTTGATAAACGTTTTCGACTTCAAATTAGTATGGGAAGCATTGTTTTTAACGGTTCACACCAGCGGTTACATAAAACTCATCAATTATGGGATCTCATTCTTTCGGGAATTGGTCCCAAAAAAATGCCGTTTATTATAAGAATTTGATAAAATGGTCGTTTACATGTAATACGTCCCGATTTATATTAAGGTATGTCGGGCCTCAAATTTTACTAAACGCTAAAAACAAAAAATGAAAAAGTTACTAATATTGGTGGTGTTGTTTATCGTTGCCCCACAGATAAGCGCTCAACAAGAAAGAGTAATTACAACTGCAGTTCCATTTTTGACCATAGCCGCCGATGCACGCGCTTCCGGTATGGGAGATATGGGTGTGGCCACTTCCTTTGATGTGTTCTCACAACAATGGAATCCGGCCAAATTTGCTTTCGCCAACCAAAAAACGGGAGTAGGGGTAAGTTATACTCCGTATTTGGAGAGTATTGTAAACGATGTTTCCCTCTTAAACGCAAATTTCTACAACAAAATCAATGACCAGAGCGCCTTTGCTTTTAGCGTACGTTATTTTGGTCTTGGAGAGATTGAATTGCGTCAAACCATTGATGAGGACGCCACTTTGGTAAAGCCCAACGAATTTGCCATAGATGGTTCGTATGCCCTTAAACTTACCCCCACCTTTTCTATGTCCGTCGCTGGTAGATTTATCAGTTCTAATTTGAGATTTCAGGATGGTGCGCAAGATTCGCAAGCAGCTAATTCCTTTGCGGTAGATGTTTCCGGTTTCTTTAGATCAAGGGAAATTGCCTATGATAATTTTGACGGTAGGTGGCGAGCAGGTTTCAATGTTTCCAACCTGGGAGGTAAAATTCAGTATGATGAAGGCGGACAGCAAAACTTTCTTCCTACCAATCTAAAGTTTGGTGCCGGATTTGACTTCATTTTTGATCAGGACAACGTGCTTGGTCTACATACCGAATTCAATAAATTATTGGTGCCGACCCCCAGAGATTTTACTGGGGATGGTTTGATTACAGCCGAAGATAATGACGAATACCAACAGATTGGATTCTTTAGCGGAGTCTTTGAATCCTTTGGAGACGCTCCAGACGGATTTAGTGAGGAATTGAAAGAAGTGACCTGGGCGCTTGGCGCAGAATATAAATACATGGATGCTTTTATGTTGCGGACTGGATATTTTAATGAAAGCGAAGTGAAGGGTGCAAGACAGTTTTTTACCCTTGGTGCTGGCTTTAAGTTTAAGGCGGCCCAAATAGACCTTTCCTATCTGTTCTCCACCTCACAAGTCAGAAACCCATTGGAAAACACCTTGCGTTTCTCCTTGACCTTCAACTTTGGCGAAGAGTATGTGAACGACTAAATGAAAAACAACATATTATTTGAGAAACCTGTCCTTGGACAGGTTTTCTTATTTTTGGGATATACCCACATCCAATAGATGAAAAAGCAACAGATTGGTTTTGAACTTTCCGTCTTCGAAACCTCGGAAGAACTGTCACAAATAGAGCAAAAATTGTTAAGTAGGGCAGAAGCCGCGAGGGAAGATGCCTATGCGCCCTATTCCAGTTTTAAGGTGGGCGCGGCCGTATTGCTCAAAAATGGTGAAACGGTAATTGGGAACAATCAGGAAAATGCTTCCTATCCTTCAGGTCTTTGCGCCGAACGGGTGGCGGTTTTTCAAGCCGGGGCCAAGTACCCTGGTGTCACCATTCAAGCTGTAGCAATAAGTGCAACTTCCAAGGATTATGTGGTGGATATGCCGGCCGCTCCATGTGGTAATTGTAGGCAATCACTCATTGAATACGAACAACGCCAAAAATCCCCAATTTCCATATTACTTCGGGGAGAGGTTGGGCCTATTTACAAATGCAATTCATTGGCCGATATTTTGCCTTTGGCCTTTAGCAGTTCATTTTTAAGTGATTCTTAATCCAATTCTTTTTACAAAACAGATATATATGTATTTTTGCTCTTCCCCGAGAATGGGGAGTTTTCTTTAATTCAACCATTGATGAAAAAAATCACCAAAGAAGTTTACCTAAAGTGGTATGAGGACATGTTGTTCTGGAGAAAGTTCGAGGACAAACTGGCCGCTGTATATATTCAACAAAAAGTAAGAGGTTTTCTGCACCTGTATAATGGTCAGGAGGCGGTTTTGGCAGGTTCCCTGCACGCCATGGATTTGACCAAAGATCGTATGATTACCGCTTATCGTAACCACGTTCAGCCCATTGGAATGGGCGTGGATCCTAAAAAGGTGATGGCAGAGCTATTTGGCAAGGTGACCGGAACTTCTAAAGGGATGGGTGGATCCATGCATATTTTCTCCAAAGAACATCGATTCTATGGGGGTCACGGTATTGTTGGTGGCCAGATTCCCCTAGGGGCTGGATTGGCGTTTGCCGATAAGTATTTTAAGCGCGATGCGGTGACTTTGTGCTACATGGGAGATGGTGCTGTTCGTCAAGGTTCCCTGCACGAAGCTTTCAATTTGGCCATGCTTTGGCAGTTGCCAGTTGTATTTATTTGCGAAAACAATGGTTATGCGATGGGAACATCCGTTGCCCGTACGGCGCATACCACAGATATATGGAAGTTGGGTCTGGGATACGAAATGCCCTGTGGTCCCGTGGATGGGATGGACCCGGCCATAGTAGCCAAAGAGGTTGATAAGGCTGTGGAACGTGCGCGATCGGGAGGAGGTCCAACTTTTCTCGAGATGAAGACCTACCGTTATCGAGGACATTCCATGTCGGATGCACAGCATTACCGAACTAAAGAAGAGGTTGAGGAATACAAGAAAATAGATCCAATTACCCAGGTGAAGGATATGCTTCTCGAAAAAGGTTACGCATCCGAAGAGGAAATCAAGGAAATGGACAAACGTGTGAAGGATTTGGTATCCGAATGCGAAAAGTTTGCTGAGGAATCCGATTTTCCTCCAATCCAACAGTTGTACGATACTGTTTACGAACAAGAAGATTATCCATTTTTACAACATAAACTATAAGTAGATGGCAGAAGTGATCAACATGCCTCGATTGAGCGATACCATGGAGGAAGGAACTGTGGCAAAATGGCTCAAACAAGTTGGGGATAAGGTAGAAGAAGGAGATATCTTGGCCGAAATTGAAACGGACAAGGCCACAATGGAATTTGAATCCTTTCATGAAGGTACCTTATTGCATATTGGTATCGCCGAAGGCGATGGTGCGCCGGTAGACTCACTTTTGGCCATTATTGGTGAACAAGGTGAGGATATTTCAGGCTTGCTGGCCGGTGGTACATCCGCCCCAGCGGAAGAAACTCCTGCTCCAGATGCCGAAAGTGCTCCAGCTGAAGCCGCTGCTGCTCCAAGCGCAGCTGTTGTTCCTGAGGGCGTTGAAATCATTAAAATGCCAAGGTTGAGCGATACCATGGAAGAGGGTACCGTAGCCTCTTGGTTAAAAAAGGTTGGAGATTCAGTTGAAGAAGGTGATATTTTGGCCGAGATTGAAACGGACAAGGCTACCATGGAATTCGAGTCTTTCTACTCTGGAACGTTACTACACATTGGTATTCAAGAGGGAGAATCTGCACCTGTGGATGAAGTTTTGGCGGTTATTGGCCCAGAAGGCACGGATGTAAGTGCGGTGCTGAGTGCACCAGCAAGTTCGCCGGTTGCTGAAAGCGCTCCCGCTCCCAAAGCAGAAGTTGCAGCTGCTCCGGTAACTCCAGCACAAGCTGCCCCTTCCCAAAATGGACGTATTTTGGCTTCTCCGTTAGCCAAGAAAATTGCCAATGATAAAGGAATAAATCTGGCCGATGTAACTGGTTCCGGCGACCATGGTCGTATTGTGAAGCGCGATGTGGAGAATTTCCAACCTTCTCAGGTACAAGCTTCGACAACGACTTCTACAGCTGAAAAAACAGAAACTCCTGCAGTTTCCGCTCCTGTAGTTCCGATAGCGGTACCGGTCGGAGAGGAGAGTTTTGAAGAGGTGAAGAACTCTTCCATGCGAAAAGCGATTACCAAACATCTTGGAGCATCTAAGTTCAGCGCTCCACATTTCTATTTGACCATAGAAGTGGATATGGACAACGCCAAGGCTTCTAGAGCGCAAATAAATAATTTACCGGATACCAAGGTATCTTTCAACGACATGGTGCTAAAAGCTTGCGCCATGGCCCTTAAAAAACATCCACAAGTGAACACCACTTGGACCGATGATGCTACCATTTATAAACACCATATTCACATGGGCGTTGCAGTGGCCGTTGATGAAGGTTTGGTTGTTCCTGTTATTAAATTTGCGGATCAGTTGAGCTTGACCCAATTGGGCGCATCTGTTAAGGATTTGGCAGGTAGGGCAAGGTCCAAAAAGATAAAACCGGATGAGATGGAAGGAAGTACGTTTACGGTTTCCAACTTGGGAATGTTTGGAATTTTGGAGTTTACCTCCATTATCAACAAACCCAACTCAGCAATTCTTTCCGTAGGTGCCATTGTGGAAAAGCCCGTGGTCAAAAATGGAGAAATTGTTGTGGGAAGTACCATGAAAGTGACCCTTGCCTGCGATCACAGAACTGTTGATGGTGCCGTGGGCGCCCAGTTCTTGCAGACTTTGAGAGCTTATTTGGAAAACCCGGTGACCATGTTGGCGTAATTGTCAGTTCGAGCGCAGTCGAGAACTATTTCCAAGAAAATACCAAAGAGCATCCTTTTAGGATGCTTTTTTTATCTTTAAAACAAATACATCAAAATGAAAACTTCAGTTAGTTTTTTCGTGCTCTTACTTTTGTTGAGTTGCGGTTCCGCCCAGAAGTTGGATATTCAGTCCAATCCCGCGGCCGCTAACCCTGGAGGTCCGGAGGGGTTGAAAGGAAGTGTTGTGAGGGAAACGGTTGACTTGGAGACTTCCGAAGGTAATTTTACCAATTCGGAACGTATAGGGGATATCATGAATTACTTGGCTTCGGATGATTTAAAGGGTAGGGATTCTGGAAGTGAAGGTATTGAAATGGCCGCTAAATATATCGAAAACTATTTCACTTCGTATCAGGTAAAACCCTACTTTGAATCCTACAGAGATACCTTGTCCAACTACAAAAATCCTTCGTATAACATCGTGGGTATTGTGGAGGGTAGCGATGCTGAATTGAAAAAGGAATATATTCTTATTGGAGCCCACTATGATCATATCGGGACCATTGCTCCGGAAGCTGGGGACTACATCGCCAATGGAGCCAACGACAATGCATCGGGAACCACAACGGTTTTGGAGCTGGCCCGTTATTTTGGGACACAAAAAACAAACAAACGAAGCTTAATTTTTGCCCTGTTCAGCGCAGAGGAGAAGGGTTTGTTGGGTTCCGAACATCTAGCCAAAAAAATGAAGGGTCAAAACGTAAACCTCTATACCATGCTCAATTTTGAGATGACCGGGGTGCCCTTGAGGGTACAGGACTATGTGGTATACATCACGGGATTCAAAAAATCCAATTTGGCCGAGGTGAGCAACCATTATATTGAAGAAAACCTGGTTGGATATTTACCAACCGCGGCCAAGTACGGTCTTTTCCAGCGGTCAGACAACTACCCATTTTACAAAGAGTTTGAGATTCCCGCACATACCTATTGCACCTTCGATTTTACCAATTTTGACCACTATCACAAAGTGGGGGACGAAGTAGAATTGATGGATTTGGACCATATGGCCACCTTGGTCAACAAAATGGTACCTGTGGTAGAA
This sequence comes from Bacteroidota bacterium, assembly GCA_039196145.1. Classification (GTDB taxonomy): domain Bacteria; phylum Bacteroidota; class Bacteroidia; order Flavobacteriales; family Flavobacteriaceae; genus Flagellimonas. The sequence goes on along the minus strand of JBCCUY010000010.1, from coordinate 13,447 downwards.
GGTATAGCAAATGCCCCTACCCAAGAAATTAAATTGAATTGATTTAAATATTACCTCGAGCGTAGGTGAGAGGTCTTTGTATGGCTAACATCATCATTACCGGAACCAGCAGGGGCATTGGTTTTGAACTCGTAAAGCTTTTTGCTAAAGATGGACATCAGGTTTTGGCCCTGTCCCGAAACGCAAAACCTTGTTCCAATTTGGGTCTGCCCAATGTGGACAGTATCTCCTTCGATTTGGGCAGTCCTTCGGATTATGAAAAGGTCATTGGGTTTTTAGAGGGATGGGATACTGTGGATATACTCATCAACAATGCGGGGAGCTTGTTGAATAAACCTTTTTTGGAAATCTCCCCCGAAGAATTTGAAGCGGTATACAAGGTCAACGTGTTTGGGGTTGCCGAGCTTACCCGCATCGTTCTGCCAAAAATGAAAAAAACAGGCCATGTGGTCACCGTCAGTTCCATGGGAGGGGTTCAGGGGAGCATGAAGTTTCCCGGTTTGGCAGCCTATAGTTCCAGTAAAGGTGCCGTAATCACGCTAACGGAGCTTTGGGCCGAAGAGTTTAAGGAAACCGGCCCCAGTTTTAATGTCTTGGCCCTAGGGGCTGTACAGACAGAAATGTTGGAAGAGGCCTTCCCGGACTATCAAGCTCCGGTTACCGCTTTGGAAATGGCCACCTATATCAAGAATTTTGCGCTTACCGGGCAACAACTATATAATGGAAAGCTTTTGCAAGTAAGCAATAGTACACCATAGATTTATTTTGAAGGTTGCAAAAATTTTAGCTTTTTAAGATTTTCATTGAAAACTGAAGAATATTAGAATATGAACTCCATTCGATTTGTCCTTTTAATGATGGGAATGATTTGTTTCTCGCACTGGGGGTACAGTTCTTTTGATATCTGTGGCTTTAATCCGGATTCCTTAGAAAGGCGCATGGTACGTGATAAGGTTTATCTCCATTTAGACAGAGCACATTACTCTGCTGGAGAAAGTGTTTGGTTTAAAACATATTTAATTTCGAGAGGTTCGAACAAACATGTTGAGAAAAATGAAATTGTTTATGTTGATGTTATCAACCCGGAAAATGAGATCTTAATCACAAAAATTCTACAAATAGAACAAGCAGTTGCATCAGGGAATTTCAAAATCCCTTTGGGTACCCCAAATGGAATCTATGAGATAAGGGCTTACACCAACTTCATGAGGAATCTTGGGAGCAGCTCTTTTTTCAAAAAAAGTATACGAATTGGAGATACGGCAAAGCTTTTCTCTGAAAAAACTTTTATTGGGGATAGACCAATTCCTATCGTAACGGATGCAATTTTGAACATAGAAAGGCCCTACTTTAAGTCTTACCCGGAGGGAAAAAGTTTGGTCAATGGTTTTGTAAATCGTTTAGGTTTTAGGATGGCTGTCTCAGGAAGGTTTGGTGAAAGGATAACTGGTAAAATTGTGAATGCATCTGGTAAAATAATGACAACATTTATCAGTACACATTTCGGTATGGGAATGTTCTCTTTTCGCCCGCAAAAAGGGGAAAAGTATTGGGCAAAGATTGAGCACAATGAAAACATCTTTAGCTACCCATTGCCGGATGCGGAAGATTTCGGAACACTAATGCATGTTTTTGATAGAGGTGATCATTATCAGGTGGAAATTAAATCGTCTAAACTTAGCGCGGTAAATGGACTTCAATTGGGGATTTTTCAAGAAGGAATAAAGATTTCTACTTCAGAAATTGATGGAAACAGCCAATACGCTGCGGTTACCTTGTCTAAGGAATTAGTGAATAATGGAATCGTTCAATTTACCCTTTTTGATAGAGTTGGACAACCCGTTTGCGAAAGATTGTTTTTCCACCGTACAGATTTTGAACCAGTTCAAATCAAGAGTCCTAAAACCCAATATGGTAAAAAAGAACTTGTGGATTTGGAAATTAGTATTGGTGATGATATGAAAGATTTTAAGGGGGATATGTCCCTTTCGGTTTCGCGGGTTTCAGACGCCGAATCCGAATTGGGGAGTGTTGATATCAGAACATACCTCCTTTTAACTTCTGAACTTGAAGAGAAAGTCGAAAAGCCCTCGTATTATTTAAATGTAAACGAACAAGAGCGGAGAAAAAATTTGGATCTTTTAATGATGACCCAGAACTGGGGGAGTTTTATGAATCGAAATGTGGAAGAAATTCGTTTTCCTCGCGAAAAGGGAATCACACTAAAAGGTCGAGTAGTTCAAACCAATTCAAGAGACAGAGCTGTTTCTGCAAAAGTTTCATTGACCTATAAAAACAAAAATGAGGTTGGACATGATATGGTGCAAACCGGTAGTAATGGTGAATTTAAGTTCAAAAATTTACATTTCGTGGATAGTACATCTGTTTTTTTGCTTGCTAGTTCCTTGTCTAAAAGGAACAAAAAGAGCAAAGGAGATCTAAACGCTAATCCTAGTTTTTTTATAATAATGGATTCCTTGGCTCGCCCCGAAGTCAACTCACAGGAACCTTTGCCCTTGGCGTTTGATAGGATTATTGAAAGTACCAATGTTTCTCCAAGTGAACGGCCAGACAGTAAATCATTCACAATTGATGAAACGAATTTGATACGACTGAAGGGAACAGTGGTTACCGATAAAAAACTAGGTCCGGAGGCCAATATGGAGCGTAAAAGACAGTCCTCATTGTATACTCGTCCCTCGTATTCCATGGACTATGAGGAAATCAGGAAGGCCCCCGTGGGAAATGCCATGACTCCATTGCAAGGTAGGGTTCCAGGCTTACAGGTCCTTAACAACACCATTATTGTAAGGGGAATGCTTCAAAAAACTCCTCTTTACCTTTTGGATGGTCATCCCGTGCCTGAAGAAACGATTTTTGCGACACCAATAGCCGATATTGACTTTGTAGATTATATTAAACCAGGACAGGCTGTAATTTATGGTATGGATGCATTCAATGGCGTCATTGCAGTATATACCTTGGATGGCCGAGAACAATTTTATGAAGAAAAAAAACCACATGAAAACGGAGTAGGAACCCTCTCCTACACACATCCGGGTTTGACGCGTTCAGAGAATTTTTTTCAATGGGAGGATGATATAGAAGAAGCACACTTTGAAAAAGTGGACCATGGCAGAACCTTATATTGGGAGCCCAATGTTGAATTAGGTCAGGATGGAAAAGTAAATGTGTCGTTCTATACCTCAGGGCACTCGGGCACTTATCAGGCCACTTTGCAGGGGATTTCGGAAGAAGGGACGCCAATTTATTCAAGAATTATGTTTGAGTGCGAGTGAACCGACAAAGGGATTTAGGTTTTGGATTATAGGCTTTTGACATTAAAAAAGGGGCGATAATGTTGTTGGCCGGGATTTTTTGAAAATTGTAGGCTACCCTGAACCACCTAGGAAATGGCCATCTATATGAAGAATTTTGCACTTACGGAGCAACAACTTTATGATGGAAAGCTTTTGCAGGTAAGCAATAGCACGCCCTAAGGTTAGCTCACTTCCACCTTTTGGCCAATAGATAATCCAATCCAATTTTTCCTGAACCGAAAATTAAGGAGTATATCGCGATCCAAAGAAAGCCTGCTGCTGGTAAGAATGGCCAACTACTACCAAATTCCATGGCTTCTGGCCACTTTTGCAAAAAGATTGCGGTCAACATGGTCATGGCAATAAAGAAGGCACTGATTCGGGTGCCCAATCCAAGAGCGAGAAATAATCCGCCGATGGCTTCACTAGCTGCACCCAACCACGCAAATAGCCAAGGGGCCAAACTAAAAGGAATTCCAAATTGCGCAACATCCTCGGGGAACCATTTGGCCACTTGAAAAAGTCCCATTTCTTCTGTGGTAGACCAAGGCATACCAAATTTCGGAGAACCAAACTCGAGGCATAAACTTAGTCCGCCCAAGATTCTTGGAATGGCGATACCCAGATTTGTAGCAAGTTTATCAAACGGATAGGGAGCGATGATGCGTCTTAAGGTTGGTTTCATTACTATATTGTTTATGCAAAAGATATTACAATAACTGATTTGTTACACTCAACCAGAATGAGGGCGGTCTTCGAGATTCCAAAAAAAGATTTACTTGAACCTCTTTTCAAATTAGTTTTCAATTTTTAGAAATCGTTTGGCATTCCCAGATAAAATAAGATGTTTTTCCTCTGCGGTAAGATAATCCTGTTGATTAAGGAAATCTATAGAAGCAGAAATACTTCCGGGCCAAACCATTTGATCTGATCCAAACATGACCCGATCTAGAACATTGGCTTCTTTGGCCAATTTCAAAAGTCGGATTGCATAATCCTTGACAATAGGGTCAACCCAAAGTAAAACACCAATGTCTATGTACAACTGTTGGTATAAACTCATCATACGAACTGCATGCTCAAAGAAAACCTCTCCACCGTGCATGAGATAGAGCCTGAGTTTTGGATACTTTACCAAAACATCCTCTATTAAAAATGGATCTCCATAGGAAATTCTGAAGTTTGGACAACAACGATATGGCGTCATTGGTGGGCCACCACCTGTATGATAGGCGACGGGAATATCATAGGTTTCACAAAGCTCCAAATAGGGGGCGTATTTTGGGTCGTTCAAAGTAGTGCCACCATAAACTGCCGTAATCTCACCAAACACCTTGATTTTTCCATCTTTGATGCCTTGTTCAAATTCGCGGATTGGAATTAGGTTGTCATCATCCATATACCCGGGAATAAAACGGGCATCTGCTGTTGTGTATGCAGAAATACTTTCCATGGACCCGCTAATCACTGCATATTCTACCTTGTTTTTGTCCATTTCCGCTATAGTTTCTTTAAGATGATCTTCAGCGGTGGTTGGGGATGTGATTCCCGTCGGATGGGTGCGTCCGCCCCAATAGTCTTTACTGGTATAACTATGCAAATGCACATCGATAACCTGGGAATACAATGGTGATTGGTTAAATAAAAAAAGCGCTAGAGCTACGGAAAGAACTGTTCTCATTGGAAGTGTTTTAAAGCCACATCAAGAGGAGGAACCGCCCATACATAAAATGTAGAGACTATAGTGTGGTGGTTGGACTAATTAATGTGCTTCTGAATATAGTAATTTTCAACGGCTTTTCCGCTAGGCAATAAACCCTTAGCTTTGTTGTAGTGGAAGCCGCTTTGCAAAAATACCTTCCGGAACGGGCCGTTGCACCGTGTTTTGAACTGATCAAAAAATTTGGAGTGCATTTAAAGATTGTGAGCCACCGGGTGACCCGACATGGGGATTACAGAAGATTGCCCAATGGAATGCATCAGATTACTGTTAACGCTTCATTGAATAAATACCGGTTTTTGATAACCTTGATTCATGAAATTGCCCATTTGGTTGCTTTTGAAAAGTTCGGAAGACGAATAAAACCCCATGGGCAAGAATGGAAAAGGACCTTTCAACACCTTATGGTTCCGTTCATAAGACCGGAGGTATTTCCGTCCCAATTGTTGCCCATAATCGCCCATCATTTTAAAAACCCCAAGGCCAGCAGCAGCACAGATGCTCGTTTGTCCATCGCCCTAAAGACATACGATTCCGAGGAGCGAAGTAAAAGTTATGTGTTCGAAATTCCTATAGGGAGCACATTTAGATTGTACAATGGCCGATTGTTCCGAAAAGGAAATAAAAAGGTAAAGCGCTATGAATGTACGGAATTGGCTACAGGAAGATTATATTTGTTCCAACCCAATGCAGAGGTAGAGCTGGTACATCAAGCCTCAGATTTGGAACCACCGTTTTAAACTAATTAATAGCGATTCAGCATGAACAAGAATTATTACGCCGTTTTGATGGCAGGAGGGGTTGGATCCCGCTTTTGGCCTGTGAGTACTACGGACTACCCCAAGCAATTTCATGATATGTTGGGAGTTGGGAAAACGCTTATCCAAAAAACCTTTGACCGACTGAATCGGTTTGTTCCCACTGAGAATATTTTGATTTTGACCAACGAACGCTATAATGATTTGGTATTGGAGCAGTTGCCCAAGGTAACCCAAGAGCAGGTAGTCTTGGAACCTGCCATGCGAAATACCGCCCCGTGCATCTTGTACGCTTCATTAAAAATCCAAAAAATGAACCCCAATGCTGTTATGATCGTGGCTCCGAGCGATCATTGGATTGAGGATGAAGAAGCTTTTGAGGGCAATGTCAAGGCTTGCTTCGATAAATGTGAAAGGGAGCAGGTGCTTTGCACCTTGGGAATTAAACCCACCTATCCAAACACCGGTTTTGGTTACATTGAATTCGAAAAAGGAAGTGACGAAAACCTAAAAAAAGTGTCCCAATTTAGGGAGAAACCCAATTATGAAACGGCAAAAGAGTTTTTGATTCAAGGCAACTTTTTGTGGAATGCTGGAATTTTTATGTGGGGCGTGGAAACCATCGTAGATGCATTTAAGACATATCAGCCTGAGCAATTTGCTTTGTTCCAGAAAGGGATCTCTTGCTACAATACGGCAGAGGAACAAACATTTATTGACGAAAACTACCCAAAGGCGGACAACATTTCCATTGATTATGCTATCTTGGAGAAATCCAAATCCATATTTACGCTTCCGGCCACCTTTGATTGGAACGATTTGGGCACCTGGGGAGCATTGTATGAAAAATTGGATAAAGATGCCTCAGAAAATGCCGTGGTAAATAGCAAGACCCTGCTTCAGCATGCCCATGGAAACATGATTCGTTCCCCAAAAGGGAAAATTGTGGTCGTGGATGGCTTGGAGGATTATATTGTAGTGGACAAGGAAGAAGTATTGCTTATCTATCCGAAATCCAAGCAACAGGATATTAAAAAAGTATTGAACGAGGTCAAAGAGAAATTTGGAGACCAGTATGCCTAATACATGAGCGAACATTTGTTTACAAATGGGGATTCCCCAACACCGGATAGTGGAGATGAGGTAAAGAAAGATTTTAAAGGTCTTTTGGGGAGTATTAAAAAATTCTTGTCGGAACTATTGGAAATCCGGACCAATACCGATGCCGCCGCTACGAAAGAATCCATCATTGCAGATATCCCATTTAAGGGACATACCTCATGGATTCTGATTTCCTCCATTTTTATTGCCTCCGTTGGACTGAATGCCAATTCCACAGCAGTTGTAATTGGTGCGATGTTGATTTCTCCGTTGATGGGTCCAATTCTGGGTATGGGGCTTTCCCTGGCCATTAATGATATTGATACCCTGCGCAGATCGGTCAAGAATTTCACCGTAATGGTGGTCCTAAGTGTGATTACTGCCTTTTTGTTCTTCTATCTATTTCCGCTACGTGACGAATCTTCAGAGCTTTTGGCGCGGACCAAGCCGGATATTCGAGATGTCCTGATTGCCTTCTTTGGAGGTCTTGCCCTTGTTATTGCAAGGGCCAAGAAAGGCACCATTGCCAGTGTAATTTTCGGTGTGGCCATTGCTACGGCTTTGATGCCTCCATTATGTACGGTTGGATTTGGACTTGCTATCGGTAAGCCTTGGTATGCTGCCGGCGCCATGTACCTGTTTATTATAAATACCATTTTTATTGGGCTGGCCACTTTTCTGGTCATCAAGTTTTTGCGGTTCCCGATGGTGCGGTACGCCAATTCACAGCGAAGACGGTTGATTGCCAGGGCAGCTTCATTAACCGGTATTGCGGTAATGATTCCTGCCGGATTCACCTTTTACCAGGTTTTTCAAGAGTCACTTTTTAAGAAACAGGCCCAGGAATTTCTAAAAGAAACTATCGAGGTGTATCAATTCAATGCTGCTGGTCGTTATGTGGACAATTTGACTAAAATAGAATATGCTGAAGGGAAATCGCCGTTGATAGAGCTGGTATGCATGGGAGACGAATTGATTCCTGAAAATATCATCAGTACATGGAGGGTACAAAAAAACGAATACTCCCGCCTTAAAGATGCCGAGTTTAGAATTCTCCAAGGAGGTAAGGACGATTCCCAAGAAAAGTTCAATTATGTAAGCGAGCTCTATGAGAAAAATAAGGCTGAGCTTTTGACCAAAGATGAGCAGATTAGACTTTTAGAGGAGGAAGTGGCTACCTTGACCAAGAATGCCGGTAAACAGATACCATTTCAAAATATTAGCGCCGAGGCCAAAGCAAATTATTCAAGTATTGAGGCTTTGGGCTTTTCGTACCAGATGCAGACCGATTTTAAAAAGCTTGATACGATCCCTGTTTTCGAAGTAAAATGGAAGGAGGGGGTTCGGCAAAATCAAAAAGAGACTGAATCAAAAAAAATGGCAACTTGGTTAAAGCTGCGGCTGCAAGATTCCACACTGGTCGTCAGAGAGGCGGATTAGGGCAAAGGGCAAGAAATACGAAGTTAGCGTAGTTATGCCTCTAGTTCCGTTCTTCAATGTACATCTGACGTACTTTTTTGAACAGTTCGGAAGAATACACAAAATTGGTTACGGCCTCATTGTCCGTTTTAAAGATTTCTTTGTGGGTCCCTTCCCATTCCTTAAAACCGTCTTTCAGAAAAATAATTTTCTCTCCGATTTCCATCACCGAGTTCATATCGTGCGTGTTGATTACCGTTGTGATGTTATATTCCCTAGTTATTTCCTGAATGAGGTTATCAATTAATATAGCAGTTTTGGGGTCTAATCCAGAGTTGGGCTCATCGCAGAAGAGGTATTTGGGATTCATCACGATGGCGCGGGCAATGGCAACCCGTTTTTTCATTCCCCCGGATATTTCTGAGGGAAACTTTTTGTGAGCATCAATAAGGTTGACCCGCTCCAAAACAAAATCCACCCGATCCTGCATTTCGGCCTTGCTTTGTTTGGTGAACATATCCAAAGGAAACATGACGTTCCCCTCAACGGTCATGGAATCGAAGAGGGCGCTTCCCTGGAATACCATTCCCATCTCTTGTCTAAGGTCCCTACGCTCGTCCGTGGACAGTTCTGAATAGTATCTTCCGTTATAGCAAATTTGCCCTTGCTCGGGTTCAAAAAGACCAAGTAAGCACTTTAGGAACACCGTTTTTCCCGATCCACTCTGACCAATGACCAAATTGGTTTTTCCTTGTTCAAAAATGGTGCTAATGCCCTTTAGGACATGGGTCTCACCAAAGGATTTGTGTATGTTTTCAACTTCAATCATTAGCCAAGCAAAAGTTGGGTTAGGATATAGTTTAAGATAATAATGACCACACTGGTCCACACAAAGGAGGTGGTACTGGCCTTGCCAACTTCCAACGCCCCACCTTTCATATAGAGTCCGTGGAAAGAGGGTATAGTGGCTATAATAAAGGCAAAAACAATGGTTTTTATAAGGGAGTAGGTGACATGGAACGAATCAAAATCCAGCTGAAGCCCTTTTACAAATTCCCCACTTGGGGCGTAACCACCAAAGGAACCTGCAATCCATCCTCCCAAAATACCCACGTACATGGCTATGGCCACAGCAAATGGGTAGGCCAGCATTGCTATAATTTTAGGAAACACCAAATAGTTGACAGAATTTATTCCCATGACCTCCAGGGCATCAATTTGTTCTGTGACCTTCATGGTGCCAATACTTGAGGTGATATAAGAGCCCACTTTTCCCGCCATAATAATGGAAGTAAAGGTAGGTGCGAATTCCAAAATCACCGATTGCCGAGTAGCGAATCCAATCAAACTCTTTGGAATCAAAGGGCTATTGAGATTAAGAGCGGTCTGAATCGTGACAACCCCACCAATAAAAAAGGAAATAAATACGATGATACCCAACGATCCATAAATCAGTTCATCGATTTCCTTTAAAATCAGGGATCTCATGATTGGCCATTTGGTGGGTTTCTTAAATACTTCATAGATCATTATGAAATATTTCCCAATCGCTTCAAGGTATTTCATGCGCCAAAAATAGACTTGCAGGCATAAAAATAAGAATAATGATGTGCATTTAACCTTCATTTAAAGTTTTTAAACTGATATTTTGAATAGTTTTGTTGCCGTTCCGTCAAATATATTCCATGAGAAAAGCCAGCCAATTTTTAGTTCTTTTACTACTATTTGCAACCACTTTTTCGAGTGCCCAACGTCGTGGGAAAAAGACTCAGGAAATTACCACACCCAAAGTGGAAATAGCACAAACCCCAAAACTGGTTGTGGGTATAGTGGTAGATCAAATGCGATACGATTACCTTACCCGCTTCTGGAACCACTATGGAGAAGGTGGCTTTAAGCGTATGGTCCGGGATGGATTCAACTGCAAGAACCATCACTTTAACTATGCTCCCACCAGCACGGGACCAGGCCATGCATCGGTATATACCGGTACTACACCAGCAACCCATGGAATTATTGGCAACAACTGGTACGACCGAGAAAGCGACCAGGAAGTTTACTGTGCTTCGGACGAAAGGTATAATTCCATTGGTTCAGCTTCCAATGCCGGTAAAATGTCCCCACACAGAATGCTTACCACAACAATGACGGACCAACTTCGACTGCACACCCAAAAGAGAGGGAAGGTAATAGCAGTGGCACTTAAAGATCGGGGCGCAGTGCTTCCCGGGGGACATATGGCCAATGCTGCTTACTGGTTTGAGGGAGGCGATGTGGGCAAATGGATAAGCAGCTCCTTTTATATGAATGACCTTCCGCAATGGGTGAAAGACTTTAATGTTTCTGGAAAGACCCAGAGCTATAAGAAAGCATGGACAACACTTAAAGATATTGCACTTTACAAGGAAAGTGGAAGTGATAACAATGCCTACGAGGGCTTGTTTGAGGAGGAAACCGCACCAATCTTTCCCCACGATACACCAAATATGTTGAGTAAAACCAAGGATTTTGAAATTATCAAGTATACACCCTATGGCAATAGTCTAACCGCAGATTTTGCACTCGAAGCTTTGACTCATGAGAGCCTTGGGATGGACGGAATTACAGATTTCTTGGCCATTAGTTTTTCAAGTACAGATTATGTTGGCCATAAGTTTGGGGTGAACTCTAAAGAGATACAGGATACCTACCTGCAACTCGACAAGGATTTAGAGCGAATTTTTGTGGCATTGGATGAAAAAGTCGGGATGGGGAACTACACGGTGTTTTTGTCAGCAGACCATGGAGCCATACATGTTCCCGCCTATTTGAGGGATGAAAGGATTCCAGCAGGGTATCTTGATATGGAAGGTATGAAGGCGAAACTTATGGAGTTCCTTAAGTATAAATATGGGACCACCGATGTAGTGAAGAACATTTCCAATTTCCAGGTGTTTCTGGACCACAAGGTGATACATAACCTGGATATTGATTTGGATAATGCCCAGAAGGAAATTGCGATGGAGTTGTTAAAGTATGAACCTATCAATAAGGTGTACACGGCTTCTCAAATGTGGGAAAACGAATATACCCAGGGGATGCCCTATATTCTTCAAAACGGGTATAACCAAAAACGCTCTGGAGATGTTTTATATGAGCCAAAAGAAGGCTACGTCTCCTATCATGAAACAGGTTCTACCCATGGCTCCCCAATGATTTATGATACCCATGTGCCCTTACTGTTTTACGGAAAAGGCATAAAGCAAGGAAGTACCGTGAACCGAACTGAAATTCCTGATATTGCGCCTACTATTACCGCTTTGTTGGGAATGGCCTTTCCAAATGGGACCACCGGTCGTCCTATCGTTGAGGTGTTCGAATAGTTTTGGTCTTGGAGAGGGCTTCGGTCATATGATGGGTCCATTGGTCATCTGGGTCATTGCTGGTTCGGATATAGGTTTTCCGTTCTATGGAGGTGTTGTCTGATTTAGGGTTTGTGACGACCATTTCATCTTTTACGTATTCTGTTAGGTTGTTTTGAATCGGAAATTCAGCCTTGGTACGTAAAGTAATATCATAATTTGACTTTTCCAGTGTTCCCTGCAATAACACCTTAATGGGCCAGGTAGAACTTAGCCAAAGACTTTCATATTGATCGTAAATTTGGTTATAGTTAAAATAAACCACATCCAGGCCCCTTACTTTTCCAGGGCGTTCCATATCATAGGTGCATTGTACAAACTGCTCGTCCAAACCCCAAGAACATTTTAAAGTTCCTTTTAAAACCCTTGGCTTGTCCCCGTTGGGATTATTGGTTCGGGTAACTGTCCAATCTCCAAGCAAAAAAGAGAAATCGGCCGTGGATTTGGGACCTTCTTCCGTTTGGCCTAAGAGATAGGTGGTAAAGCTTAAAAAAATAAAAAAACCTACCGTAAAATTGTTGATTGAAGAGTTTTTGTATCTACTGATGTTTTGAATATTGGTCATCTTGATTTGACGTTATTAACTGCGTTACACTTTCATAAGGTGGGGTGTACTTCTAAAGATAATTATTTGAATATGAAGGGGTAGCACACGGAAATTTTTTAACTAAGATTTACGAAATGCCTCAATCTTTCCTTGGGTCAGACTCCGCCAAATCCATTCAAACGGACCATAATTAAAGTGTTTCAACCAAACAGGACTGTAAAGAAGTTGTGTTGTCCAGATAAAAAGTACCACAACCAGTTGATGAGATCTTTCAAGTTTTCCGAACAGGCCAAACCCATAGAAGATACCTGCCATGATCAGCGATTGAAGTAAATAGTTGGTCAAGGCCATTCTTCCCACTGCAGCTAGCCTATTGATGACCCATCTTACGGCATTTCCCTTGCAAATGAGGGCCACTATACTTGCATAGGCGATAGCCATTCCAAAACTGCCCCAATAATTGAATTGACTCCCCAGAAACATTGAATATCGTAGTTCCCAATTATGGGAAAAATTAAATAGCACGCCAGATGCGACCAGGACAAATGAAGGGGTGCCGATCCATATGAGCAGTTTTATATATTTGTGATTTTCCCATTTCCCGGTTAGAAAACCAGACTTGAACAAAGACATACCCATTAGCATCAAGCCAAATACCCGCCAGAAAATATGACCTATAAAATATGTGGTCTGCATCATTTTGGCCGTATGCATTCTTTGAACTGTCTGGGATAAAAACCCTCCTTGGTAGGCTTTAATTTCTCCTTGTATATACATGGCCTTGGGAGCCCATCCTCCAGATATATTTTGAATTACTTCCACCGGAGCATTTAAAAGTGGGACCCCACTTATAATTTCCAAAAAACTACTGATGGAGAAGAAAACCAATCCTAGAACCATAAGGCTTTTAATGGATAACCTTCGAAAGGGATATACTAGAAAAGCACAAAAAGCATAGGGTGCAAGAATATCTCCATACCATACCAAATAAGCATGCAAAAGCCCAATGACCAAGAGCCAAAAATTCCTTTTGTAGTGGACAGCTATTCCAGATGACCCTTTTTGCTCAAGTTTGTCTGTAATAAGTAGAATTGAGGCTCCGAAAAGTAACGAAAAGAGCGTCATGAATTTTTGGTCGGCCAGGATATGGCTAAAAATCCAGGTCCAACGGTTTAATCCGT
>JBCCUY010000009.1:0-26299 GCA_039196145.1 Bacteroidota bacterium | reverse complement strand
CACCTTTCTTACCGAGCTGCTGGGTTATTTTGTTAAGTTTCAGGAAGGGTTTCAATTTTTTTCGGACGACCAGTACGCTTGGCATAATGTGATCATTTATAACATCTATTCCCTTGTTTCTTTTTCTTTTTTCTTCTTTATATACTGGAGGACCTTAAAAACACCCAAGTATAAAATGATTGTAAAAATGGGAGCTGCCATAAGTTTGGCGGCCTATATTATAAGCGTTTTCTTCCAGAACCCGTTTCATATCAATCTCTACTATGCTGACCTCGTGGCCTCAATGGCCCTATTGGTGTTTATCGTGCTTTACTTCAAAGAGAAGCAAAAAGAATCCAGCCCCTATCCCATGAAACAAAATCTATTGTTTTGGATAAGCCTTGGACTGGCTGTGTTTCATTTGTTCTTCCCCTTAATATTTGTGGCAGCCTATGAGGCACCTGCATTTTATTCTCAGTTTCAGTTGCACAAATTGTTGATGTTCCTTATTGTGGCTATGTATTCCTTATTTATTATAGGCTTTTTGTTCAGTAAACGCCGAGCCTTTAGATAGGTAGTTGCCAAACCACAGAATTAAGCGATTTTACAACTTTCAGGTACCGTTCATCGATTAAATATATCAATTTGTAGGTTTTTTCGTTCAATTTAAATAGTTGAATGCTTTCAATTGTTTAACGGATAAATAGAACCGTTTGTCGACACAAAGTCGCAAATAGTCGCTAGTCCAAAATCTGGGAGCCTTCCTAATAGTAGTTTTATTGAAAATTTTGGATCTACAGGTCCAGCAAACATCAAAAAGATGAAAACGTCCCAAATTGTTTTATCTCTGCTTTGTCTAATGGCATTTACCTTTTCTTCTTGTGTAAAGGATAGCCTTGACAATCCAACAACCCCCAATCCAGACGGAGGAGAGGATCCAGACCCAACTGAGGTTCCGGTTGAGGAGCTTGAAATTACGGAGTTGAAAATTCCCTCCGGGTTTGAATTTGCCACGGAAAAGCAAGTTTCCCTAACCATTAATGATAATACTCCCGGTGTTAAATACGATGTATACGCCTACAACGACGAAGTCGTTCAAGGTCCGGCCATTACACTGGTCAATGATGAGGGCCAAGAAGAAACCGAGATTGACATCTCTGTTGACAATCTGAACCATCTTGTTTTTAGTGGAAGTCCGTCCGGCGGAAGTATTGAGCATACCTTTGTAGTTGCCAGTTATTTTGAAAAGCTCTATGTACGAAGAAAAGAAGGAGTCACTTACTCCTCGTCCATTTTAAACATTAACTCAGAAACCGTTATATATACCTATTCTCCTGAAAGCGGTAAGCGTATTTCAACCGGTAAACCAATGGTAGAGGATTACCTCTATTGCGTTAACGGAAGCGGTGAAATGTTTCAAATAGATCCGCTTACAGGAGATTACACCTTTGTTTCTGATATGCCGATGGGCAGTTGGACGGCTGCAATTGATCAGGAAAACAAGCTTTTGTATTCTATTGGGCGTAGCAAACCAAATCCGCTCATGAAGTACGATATGGTCAATGACACATGGTCCACAGTAGCCAACTTGGGCATAGGCGGGCCGCGATTGGATTTTAACAAAAACGATGGTCTTCTCTATTTTTCCACAGGTGACAAGCTCTATACTATAGACCCCCAAAATGGAAGTATTCTCTCCAATTGGAAGATTAACGGGCTTCATAAAAAGAACGGCGGGGATTTAGCTTTCTCAGAAGATGGGACCTTGTTCGTATGTTCTTTTTCAGGGCTCTACAGATTAGACCCAGATGCCAACGGCGATTTTGATGCCATTCGAATTAGCGGGGAAGACTTACCTTTTGATCCCACTTCCATGACATTTGATTCCAACAATGAGCTTTGGTTAGCCAACAATGGCGGAAGTAGCAATCTAATAGTAATGGACACCCAGACAGGTGGATGGGAATATCGCTATGGTCCTAACTCAAACTCGGGTGTTAATTTTGACCGAACCATAAACGATTTGACCACTTTCAGGGTTTTTGACGAGGTCACCATTGACCCAGATTCCGATGGGGATGGAATAACCGATAGTAATGATGAGTTTCCGAACGATGCTGAAAAAGCATTTGAGCAATTTACCCCCAGTAAGTATGGCTGGGGAACCGTGGCCTTTGAAGATCTTTGGCCGTTTTTAGGAGACTACGATTTTAATGATACAGCTGTCAATTACAGATTTGTTGCTGTACTTAACGCAGATAACATGGCGGTGCAGTTGGACATTCATTTTGAGGTAACCTCAGATGGGGCCGGTTTCACCAATGCTTTTGGTATTGAACTGGAAAGCATCTCCCCAAGTTTAATTGAATCCGTTACAGGTACAGTGCTTACCGAAGGCTTCATCAATGTAGCCGCCAATGGTGTGGAACAGGGACAAAACCGGGCAGTTATCATCTTATTTGATAACAATGAGACCATGCTGAAGGTTCCCACAACAGTTTCTGTGAAATTCACCACCCCCATTACAACGAACCAACTTGGATTGGCTCCTTTTAACCCGTTTTTAATCGTGGATGGGGATAGAAGCAAGGAAATTCATCTACCCAATCGTTTTAGAACTACTCTTGGTGTGAACGACACCTCTGTCGAAGGAATCAACAGAGATATTGATGGAAATTTCCAAACTGACACCGGACTGCCCTGGGCAATTAACATTGTACATAATTTTAAGCCTCCAAAAGAAAGTGTACCTGTTAACCAAGCATACAACTTCTTCAATGAATGGGCTTCCTCCGGAGGAGCGTCCTATCAAGATTGGTATAAGGATTCCACGGGCTATCGAAATGAATCAGAGCTTCAGGATTAAGACTGTAATCCATTTTTTATAAAAAAGAAACGCCCTTTTTTTTGGGGCGTTTTTTTTCAGTTGTGTTTTCAAAACCAGACTTTCCTAATCTTACCTCTTTCGGGATCAACCCGAACAAACTCTCTTCAGGTAGCACATATTTCAACTAACTGAACCACCAGTATTTTTCTTACAACGCTTTTAACAGCTTTTACAACTTCACAAGGTATTTTATCGATAAAAAAATGTGTTTCTGTAGGATATTTCGTTCATTTAATGAATTTCTTATGCATGGGAAGGAACAAACCTTTCATATCACTTCTTTTTTTCCTCACCGTAATGCTTCAAGGGTGTTTGAAGCAAAAGTACAACGATTACTTAGAGTCATTGGGTCAGGATTCGCTCAACACCGAAGCGCCCAATCTCACGGAACTACAATTTCCCGTCAATTTTGACTTTAAAACAGAAACGACCATATCCGTCAACATAACGGACAATTCCCCCAACGTAGTCTATGAAGTATATACGTATACTGATGAACTTATTGCGAGCCTGGATAGTATCACAGGCCCGCTTCCCAATAAACTATTTGAAAGACTTCCCCAAAATGGCACTATACGGGAAAGCGTGAACGTTTCATCTTTTATAGAAGATTTGTTTATAATTCGTAAGACCAATGAGGGCATTCAAGACATTGTGGTTCCCATTTTACAGAATTCAGCTTCCTATAGTTACAATGGCCCAACGGGCAAAAAGACCGTCATGCCAAAAACTTTAACGGACAGGTCGGCCAGTGTGGATTGTGCCAATGTTTATGGCCAAAGATTCTATACGGATGTACGGAATGTTTTTGTTTCTAGCAACGGCAATAGCAACACGGTATCCAACATCATATTTCCTAAGCAGGGAGCCACGGCACTAATTGAATCCACCGCTGTGGACGGGGTTGAATTTAAAAATCGCTTTTCCATTGCTGGAGCTGGTTTCTCAACGCCAATTTATACCTTCAATGGGTTTAACTTCTGGATTGCATCAAAAATTGACACCAACAATGACCCGGACGGGTATGTCGAATTTGAAATGACCTTTGATACCCCCATTCAAAATTTGATAATGCATTTCCGAAGTGTGGACGCAGCCATGTACCAGTTTATAGGGAATCAGCATACCGAAACTTTGCTTTCTGGGGGCAGGGAATTTTTTTATGATGCGTCGCCAAGGATTTTAAAGGATACGGATTCCCGTTCTCGAGGAAGGTATTATAGGGATGGCTATGGTTCTGTGCTGATATCGGCCACAGACGGTACATTTGATCGTATAGTATGGAGAAGAATAGACGACCCCACTAGCAATAGCCAAAACGACTCCAATTGGTTCACTTTTTCAGAAGTTGAAGTATGCAATGACCAAGATGGCGACGGGGTTGTGGATTCGGTGGATGAGTTTCCAGATGATGCAGGCAAGGCCTATACCATAGTGTATCCATCCAATTCCTCCAAAGCCTCTTTGGTTTTTGAGGATTTATGGCCTTTTCGAGGGGATTGGGACTTTAACGATACTTCCATTGACTATTCCATTTCCAAAATTTTTAATGCTTCTGATCAACTTGTAGGTATCGATTTCTTCTATACCGTGACCTCGGATGGGGCTGGTTTTGTTAACAGTTTGGCGTTTGAAATCCCCGGATTGAACCCGAATAATGTAGCCTCTACAACCGGTCAATTGCTCAGTAGGAATGTTTTCGACCTAAATTCCAATGGTACGGAACTTGGGCAACAACATGCAGTTGTGCCCTTATTTGATGATCATTCCACCATTGTGAACCAGGAAAATACGGTAAGTGTCGCCTTGGCCAATCCAATTGCCAGCACAAGTGTTGATTTTGCTCCTTTCAACCCCTTTCTTGTGGCCAATGGCCAAAGAGATGTGGAAATACATTTGGCCAGTTACGAACCCACCTCCTTGGGAAATTCTTTACCAGAGGTTGAAGGGAACAATGCGGACCCAGATGGCGACTACACCACAGAAAATGGTCTTCCATGGGCCATTAATGTGATTGAGTCCTTTCCTCTCCTTCAGGAAAAAGAGTCCATAAATGAGGGCTATCTGTATTTTGAGGAATGGGGTTTATCTGGAGGAAACAGTAGGAAAGATTGGTTTAAGGACAAGCCTGGTTACCGAAACAATTTCAAATTAATTAGACGGAACTAACTCAATTAAGGAAATAAAAAACGCCCCAGAAAGGGCGTTTTATTTTTTAAGAAAGGGAACAAATTACATTGCCGCAACCTTGCTCATAAGTTTACTTTTCAAGTTGGCAGCCTTGTTGTTGTGGATGATATTTCGTTTTGCCAATTTATCAATCATACCTACTACAGTTGGAAGAAGCGTCTCAGCTGCCTTTTTATCCTCTTCATTTCTCAGCTTTTTGATGGCGTTACGAACCGTCTTGTGCTGATATCTATTACGCAAACGAACTGCCTCGTTTCTTCTGATTCTTTTTAATGCTGACTTATGATTTGCCATTTCTCTTGTTAAATATTATTAAGTTATGAGCTATGAGCTATCCTCAAAAACTCTTAACTCTGTATTCTTCACTATACTTGTAGCCCGTAGGGGAATCGAACCCCTGTTACCAGGATGAAAACCTGGCGTCCTAACCCCTAGACGAACGGGCCATTTTTAAGTTTGAAGCCGGCTATGAAACTTATTTCAACTGCTCACTTTGTGCTTCCCACTTTGTACTTTAGTAGCCCGTAGGGGAATCGAACCCCTGTTACCAGGATGAAAACCTGGCGTCCTAACCCCTAGACGAACGGGCCATAAGCTCGCATAATTGCGGATGCAAAAATACAACTATTTTTAAGTCTTGCAACAGTAAATTTTATTTTTTGCGTGCTTTAGTAAGCCTTGGCAAACAACACCCTTTGTACCGATGGATTTCCGGTCACCATACAGCTACCTTGTTCCTTTGCAGCATTAAAGGGAATGCACCTAATCGTGGCTTTTGTTTCTTCCTTTATCTTGTCTTCTGTGGCAATGGTCCCATCCCAATGCGCAGACACAAAACCGCCCTTCTCTTCAATCACCTTTTTAAACTCTTCATAGCTATCCACTTCGGTAATGCGTTCAGCTCTAAAATCAAGTGCCTTTTGGAATATGTTCTTTTGGATTTCTTCCATAAGTCCTGCTACCCTTTCCACAACGTCTGTAGCTTTGACAGATTCCTTTTCCAAGGTATCCCTTCTGGCCACCTCATAGGTTCCATTTTCCAGATCGCGTTGGCCAATGGCCAAACGAACGGGAACCCCTTTCAGTTCATATTCATTGAACTTGAAGCCAGGCTTATGGGTATCCCTTTTATCAAATTTTACCGAGATACCTTTGGCCCTTAACTCCTTCACAAGTGGCTCCACTTTTTCCGAAATCGCATCCAATTGCTCCAAACCTTTATAAATAGGTACGATCACCACTTGGATAGGGGCTAGATTTGGAGGCAATACCAATCCATTGTCATCACTATGGGTCATCACCAAAGCTCCCATAAGTCGCGTTGAGACTCCCCATGAAGTAGCCCAAACATATTCCTGCTTTCCCTCCCTATTGGCGAACTTTACATCAAATGCCTTGGCAAAATTTTGTCCCAGAAAGTGTGATGTTCCCGCCTGAAGCGCTTTCCCATCCTGCATCAAAGCCTCAATACAATACGTCTCTTCGGCCCCGGCAAAGCGTTCGCTTTCTGTTTTTGTTCCCTTAATCACCGGAACCCCCATGTAATTCTCTACAAAGTCAGCATAAACATGCATCATTTGTTCGGCCTCATCAAGTGCTTCTTGCCGAGTGGCATGAGCTGTATGACCCTCTTGCCATAAAAACTCGGCTGTGCGAAGGAAAAGTCGTGTACGCATTTCCCAACGCACCACATTGGCCCATTGATTCACTAACAAGGGTAAGTCCCTGTATGATTGAATCCATTTTCTATAGGTGTCCCATATAATGGTCTCTGAAGTGGGCCGTACTATTAGTTCTTCTTCCAATTTAGCATCCTCATCCACTACAATTCCACTTCCATCCTCTGCATTTTTAAGACGATAGTGGGTGACCACAGCGCATTCTTTGGCGAAGCCTTCCACATGGCTGGCTTCCTTGCTCAGATACGATTTTGGAATGAAAAGGGGGAAATAGGCGTTCTCGTGTCCAGTTTCCTTGAACATTTTGTCCAATTGGGCCTGCATTTTTTCCCATATCGCAAACCCATAGGGTTTGATAACCATACATCCTCTTACCCCAGAATTCTCAGCTAAATCCGCTTTTACTACAAGTTCATTATACCATTTGGAATAATCCTCGCTTCGACTCGTTAAATTTTTACCCATCTACAGTAGTTTGGCACAAAACTTGTGACTTTATCTTGAAAAATAGTTCGGTAAAACTAACTATTTTTAGTATGTTCAACAATAAAAATTGTACGATGAAAAAGTCTTTACCCCGCCCTAAAATCCAAATGCTTGCCGCATCGCTTTTGACCGCCCTACTGTTGGTCTCCTGTGGTACGTATCAGCAGTCTTCGTATTATGATGATGACGGGATCTACTCCAACAACAATCGCGTTGTGCGCGTTGAGAAGCAATCTCCCGAAGGTGTTAGAAACCAAAACTTGGAAAACGATATCTATAGGGAATACTTCGATCAACAATCCAAGGAATATGATGAAATCCTAGATGGTGAGATTTTTACGGATGTGGATAGCTACAGCAGCGATGTGCAGAATGATAGTATTCCTTTAGGGGCGCAAACAGACTATTTCGCAAACAACAATACTTATAGAGGAAATCCTGGATGGGGTGACAATCCTACCAATCTCTCCATTAACGTTTACGACAACAGTTGGGCCTGGGGTGGCTGGGGCTGGGGTTGGAACGACCCATGGATTTGGAACGGCTGGGGTTGGGGCGGATACGGCTGGGGCTGGGGCTGGAACAACCCATGGAGATGGAACCGCTGGGGCTGGGGAGGCTTCGGATGGGGAGGTTATGGATGGGGCAACCCATATTGGGGTTACGCCGGTGTTGGATTTGGCTGGGGTGGATTCTACGGTAACCGTTGGGGCAGACCCTTCTACGGTAGAGGATATTATGGCCGAGGATATGCCTTTAATAGAAGTAGAAGAGGATACAACAATAGTTTTATTCCTGGCACAACATTAAGAGGAAGATCAAATCTGTCTTCTAGACGAAGTGGTTACGCCTCAAGATATAGATACAATTCTGGACGCTCCAATGTTTCTCGAAATGGGTATGCGGGCAGGAGTTCTAGAACCTATAGAAGTGGAACCGCTGCAAGAAGGTCCAATGGCGATGCCGTTGCGCGGAACAGAAGCTATAGAACAAGTAGAAGTACTCGTACTGCGCCAAGCTACAACAGAAGTTCTAGGACCTATCGTTCTTATGGAACTTCGCCTTCAAACAGATCTAGGGGAACTTACCGTAGTGGAACTGTAAATAGAGGATCTTCATCAGGATACAGGACACAGGGAAGAAGCTCAAGGAGCTATCAATCTTCAGGAAGGACCGCGCCCAGAACAAGCAATTACAGCAGATCTTCAAGTAGTCGAAGAAGTTCGGGAACGTACAGAAGTAGTTCCCCAAGCAGGAGTTACCGAAGTTCTGGTAGCAGATCCAGCAGTTCGCGGAGCTACCGAAGTGCACCGAGCAGAAGCTCTAGAAGTAGCGGAAGCTATAGAAGTTCAGGTGGCGGAAGGTCTTCCGGAGCATCAAGATCATCCGGAACCAGAAGCAGGGGAAGGCACTAAATTCCAAATCAATTTATTGTAAAAACTAAATCAAAGAAATGAAAAGAGTCATAGCTTTCATCATGATATTGTCATGCACATATGCGACGTCCCAAAACATAAATGATGTGGTCCGTTACAGCACTGAAAACACCTTGGGAACTGCAAGATTTCAAGCCATGGGAGGTGCATTTGGCGCCTTGGGAGGGGATTTTTCTTCTCTGAACGTCAACCCAGCCGGTTCTGCTGTATTCAATCACAGTCAGTTTACCATTTCAGGTTCCAATTACAATCGGGACAACGAGGTTTTGTTTGGAAATAGTGTCCGTAATTCCACTCTAAACTCCATTGAACTGAACCAAGTGGGCGGGGTATTCGTATTTGAATCTACCGACAGTCCTTGGAAAAAAATTGCCCTAGCCTTCAACTACGATATGGTGCAGAATTTTGACAACGAGTTTGTAGCAGTGGGCAATACAACCCAAGGTATCGATAATTATTTTCTCAATTTTGCCCAAGGGCAGGCCCTAGGTCCGCTGAGAGTCCAAGATGGTGAATTTATAGAGGATGCCTATCTGGATATCGGCTCTAGTCTCGGTTTTGGTGCACAGCAGGCTTTTCTTGGCTTTCAGGCCGGTATTATAGAGCCCGATGTGGACGATGACGCCAATACCGCCTATTTCTCAAATGCGACTTACAGTAGTGTTAACCAAGATTATTTGCAACGCACCACGGGTTACAACAGCAAGTTCACCTTAAACTTTGCAGGTCAATATCAAGAAAACTTGTATTTGGGCGCCTCGCTAAACTTTCATAATATTCTATACGACCGCTTAACCTTGCTTGATGAATCTGGTTATGATACCGATTCACCTGTTCAGTTCACCACATTTGACAATTTGTTACGAACCGAAGGATACGGTTTTTCGTTTAGTGTAGGAGGTATAGCCAAGTTAAATGAGAACATTAGGGTAGGTGGAAGTTATCAATCACCAACTTGGTATGAGCTAACCGATGACATCTCACAGCGGATCAATTCATCCCTAGCAGTTTCCGATATTAATTTTATCGACTTTGGCATTATCAATTTTTTTGAAGAATACCGAATCAAGACCCCATCAAAACTTACGGGAAGCGTTGCCGTTGTATTTGGAAAAGATGGTCTTTTGAGCTTCGATTATGGTTATCAGGATATGTCCCAAGCTGAGCTTAGGCCAACTTCAGACCCAAATTTCTCCGAAGAAAATGACGTAATCGCCAACACGCTGGGCGTAGTTAACTCCTACAGGGTTGGTGGTGAATACCGAATAGATCAGGTAAGCCTTCGGGCCGGATACCGTTTTGAGCAAAGTCCTTATGAAAATGGGAATGTCATTGGAGATTTAACAGCATATTCCGGAGGTATTGGCTATAATTTTGGCGGAAGTCGTTTAGATTTAGGGGTAAGCCGTACGGATCAAGATGTAAGCGAGGCGCTATTCGACGCAGGTCTAAACAGCACTGCCATGATCAATAGAATCAATACCAATGTTACCCTCGGATATACCCTAAAATTCTAAGTTGAAGAAAGAAACAATCAAAGGCCGGAAACTATTCCGGCTTTTTTTGTTACCGTACCAGTGAAAAGTGACGTCTTATGGAACGTGCCACTACTACCCCAGCATTATCTCGATCATAGTCGAGTCGAAACCAATAATCCGAAGAGGGCATATCCCGTCCGTTGAAAGTTCCGTCCCAACCCAGAGTGTTAGTTGGGAATTCTTTGATTAGCTTTCCATAACGGTCGAAAATAAAGATTCTTGGATTGGATAGCTCTTCCACGCCGTACACATTCCAAAAGTCATGTCTATTGTCGGCATTTGGAGTGAAAAACTTGGGATAACCCACCACCAAGAATTCTATGGGTTCAGAAGTACCACAACCATTTACATCATTGACCACCACTGAATTGATTCCTGGAGGTACATCCATGAATACAGGATCCGTTTGAAACTCTCCTCCATTTAGGGAATATTCATAATTACCATTCCCAGTGGGAACAAACTCTACATTATAAGGATCTGTCTGATCACTATTCACGAAATCATCCACGACTACAATATCAATGTCTGCAGGAGTTGGAGTTGCGTAAAAGGTGATGAGAATATCGTCTTGGATTATGGTCGCAAAGGTGGTTTCAATGGTCACCCTATAGCGTCCTGAATTGGGACTGGTAACAGTCCATTCTGTTTGTCCGGCCCCAGTGGCCAAAGTAGTTTCGTAGGTCCCATCATCATCTGCATCCAATTCCCAAGTAATATTGGCAATATTGGGCCCAGCCGGCGAATTCAATGCGCTCAACACAATATCAGGGTCGCCCTCACAAGCAATAATGTCCAATCCTAAAAACTCGTCACGTAAGGTACAATCCAAGGCGGTGTTTTGATCATCGTCCACAGAAGAGCCAGTGAACGTTAAGGTAAAGGGTTCCGGATCTCCGTCAAAATTGGTGTTATAATTGTTGATGAACAAATAATAAATTTCCCCCGCGATAACATCAATGTATTCATCATAGGTATTCTGGCTTCCCACAACAAAGGGCGCCCCCACCCTTCCATCAATGGGATTCACCCCAATACCAGTGAAATTTGTATCATTTACCTCATAGTTGCAACGTATGGGCTGGGCAGAGCCATTTCCGACAAGGGTACAGAAATTTTGACCTGCAGTTTGGTCAAAAGGGCCATAAAGTGCAAAATCCAGCTCGGAAGTAACCAATCCACCCGGAGTTACGGGTTGGGCTTCAATATCAAAACCTATCTGTCCGTCTGTTCCAGCCCTAAAAACATACCAAGACGTGTTGTTCTCTATATTGGCAGAGGCCACACTACCTTTTTCCAAACATCCGGATTGGGTGATGACTTCGGGATCAAAATCATCTATATCCCCACTTCCATCCGTGGCGGAAGTTATGGGCATATCGGCACAAACAGGAATGGCCGTTCTACAATCTGGGGAGTTTTGTGAATTCGCGAAATGGAACGAAAGAACACAACAGATAGCGCATAATAGAGCTCTCATAGAATTTTGGGGCTAAACGGGTTATTCTATAATACCCTCTATAACTCCCAAAACAGACAATTTAGTATGTTTCAACCCAAAAATTATACACTTAATCGATAAAATGCATTCTTGGCTATCTCCTAAGGGAAAAATGGCTTTGTAAATATTTGGCATAGATCCGGTTTCCGGTATCATCTAAATAGGATAGTTTAAACCAATAATCCGTTGAGGGAAGCGGCGTTCCATTGAAACTACCATCCCAACCTGGACTAAATTCGGTCATTTGCCATAACAACTTTCCATAGCGATCGTATATAGTAACAATGGGTGAATCCAGCACCGAAAGACCATCCACATGCCACGTCTCGTTAAGCACGTCGCCATTAGGGGAAAATATGGGTGAGAATCCTACCACCACAAAGTTTTCGGTCACCTCCCCACAGCCATAAATATCTCTAGCTGTTACGGTATGGGAGCCTGGCAATACTTCATCAAAAATGGGAGAGGTTTGATAGGGCCCATCATCGATACGGTATTCGAACTCCCCATCCACCTCATTGTTGATAGTCACCCTATTGGTAGGGCTTAAATTTTCAAACTCAACATCAACAGATATAATCGGGGTTCTGGAAACGGCCACACTGACCGTTCTGTCCATTATGCAATCAACACCATTTAATGAATGGGTAGCCGTTAAAGTATAGGTCCCCGCCTCGGAGACACTAATACTCGGGCTTGTTTCACCAGTACTCCAAACATAGGTATAGCTTGGATTTGGCATGGTTTCACCAATCTCATATCCTGTAGTATCCTCACAAATGGTAACACTATCTGGAAAAGTCAACTCCGGAGTGGCGACGGCATCAAGTATAAAACTTTGGGATGAATCAAAACAATCTGGGCTTATCAACGAAGTAGTACGTACATAAATGGTTTCTTGTCCAGCTGTTTTTGCATATTGCTTATCCAATGGATGGGTTCCCAAATTGGCATCGGATAGGGAAGTATGATAACTTATCCTTACCTCATTGGGGTCCTGTGCCCCCATTGCCTCAGCATCTTTTAGTGATAGGTCAAAAACCATTCCCACAGTATGGCAAAATACCTCATCAAGTATTGGTGAAGTCGTTGGAATCGGACTGAAAACGGCCTGAACATCGCTCACCACGGAGCCTGAAGACGTTGCAACAACCACCCTGTAGGTCGCACTTCCTGAAACACTAAGAATTGGACCAACAGCGCCTCCGATCAAAGTGAAGCCGCTTCCGGTATCCGTATACCATTCATAAGAGATGGCTCCCGCTGTGGTGGCATCCAACGCCACAACGTCCCCATCACAGGCCGCTATAGGTGACCCCAATAGATTGTTTACGATGCTACAATCCAAAGCATCTGTAGGATTGGTGCTCCAGATATCCCCTGTAAACTGGATGGAAAATCCGGAATTTACATTGCTAAAATTGTTGATAAAGAGATAGTAATCCTCTCCCGGATTGACTTGAAGCCAGTCTTCATAATGCACAGAATCAGTATCCCCGGTCGGGTCTTCTCCAACCCCTATAAAGCTCTTACCATCGCTATTGTCGAAAAAATTACATCGGATAGGCTCTCCCAAAACCGAACAATTGCTGGTCTGATAAAGCGCATAATCCCAGTCTTCGGAACTATCATGTCCTATATTAAACCCTAGTTGACCCGAAGCTGAAGTTCTAAAATGGTACCATGCCGAATTGGATTCTATGCTTCCAGATGTGGTTTGCTCCAGACAACCGCTGGAACTTGCTCCGCTGAAGTCGTCAGAACCATAACCGTTGGTGCCCCCATTGATTGGTGTATTGCTACAAATAGGTACGGCACTGCCACAGTCTGGAATGACCTGGGCACAGGTCATTTGACCGAAAAAAACAATCGCTACTAGCTTAATCGCCGTTTTCCACATAAATAGCCATAGATTTTGGGCACTATAAAAATAAAATGCTCATGGCCTTAACAATAATTTATGTTGTCAAACCCCTGCTACCAGATGTTAAATAGGGCATTAATGTATATCTTTGCTGTCTTGAAGAAAAAGCAAATGAAACTAGAGCAGGCACTGGAAGAACAGTATGAAGAGAGAGGAAATGACCATGTGGGTTCTTCAACCGAAACACCGATAAGGGAAGATGCCTTTGTATTGAGTGACGATGAAAAGATCGAGCGAATCCAAAAAAGCGTACGTGAAATTATGTTGACGCTAGGTCTGGATTTGGATGATGACAGCTTAAAAGGGACCCCAAAACGGGTGGCAAAAATGTATGTCAATGAGGTTTTTGGCGGATTGCATCCAGAAAGAAAACCCAAATCATCCACTTTCCAAAACAAGTACAAGTACGGGGAAATGCTTGTGGAAAAAAACATTGTGGTCTATTCTACCTGCGAACACCATTTGTTGCCCATCATCGGTAGAGCCCATATTGCCTACATTTCCAACGGAACCGTCGTTGGCCTTTCAAAGATGAACCGTATAGTGGACTATTTTGCCAAACGTCCACAGGTACAGGAGCGCATGAACATTCAGATTGTGAAAGAGCTTCAAAAAGTATTGGGTACGGATGATGTAGCCTGTGTTATCGATGCCAAGCACCTTTGCGTGAATTCCAGGGGAATCCGCGATATCGAAAGCAGCACCGTTACTGCGGAATACGGTGGAAAATTCAAGAACGAGGCGGTAAGAAGGGAATTTTTGGACTACATCAACCTTGACACCGACTTTTAACGCTTATTTCATCAATGCAACTGTATAAAGACCAGCACTTACAAGTTCACAATTCACTTACTGGAAAAAAAGAAGTTTTTGAACCTATCAACGAAGGGCACATAGGCATGTATGTCTGCGGACCCACGGTCTACAGCAATGTACACTTGGGCAATTGCCGCACCTTTATGTCTTTTGATATGATCTTCCGATATTTCAAGCATTTGGGCTTCAAGGTTCGGTATGTCCGGAACATCACCGATGCGGGTCACTTGGAAAACGATGCTGACGAAGGCGAGGATAAAATCGCGAAGAAGGCCAAATTGGAGCAGATAGAGCCTATGGAGGTGGTACAGCGGTATACCGTTGACTTTCATAATACCTTGCAGAAATTCAACTTTTTGCCTCCCAGCATTGAGCCCACGGCCACAGGACATATTATTGAGCAAATAGAAATCATCAAGGAAATCATTGAGAAAGGCTATGCCTATGAAACCAATGGTTCTGTCTATTTTGATGTAATAAAGTTCAATGAGAGCAATGAATATGGCAAGTTAAGCGGACGTAAGTTGGAAGACATGATTGCCAACACCCGTGAACTTACCGCCCAAAGTGAAAAGAAAAACCCTCAGGATTTTGCGCTCTGGAAAAAAGCGGAACCTCAGCATATCATGCGTTGGCCTTCACCATGGGGTGATGGATTCCCTGGCTGGCATTTGGAATGCACGGCCATGAGCACCAAATATTTGGGTGAGACCTTCGATATTCACGGAGGAGGAATGGATTTGAAATTTCCCCACCATGAATGCGAAATTGCCCAAGCCGAAGCGAGCAACGGGAAATCCCCGGTAAAATATTGGTTGCATGCCAATATGCTTACCCTTAACGGCAAAAAAATGTCGAAGTCCACTGGGAATAACATCTATCCATTTGAAATTTTCAGTGGAGAAAATGATATCCTTAGCAAAGCATATTCGCCCTCAGTGGTTCGTTTTTTTATGATGCAAGCGCATTACACCAGCATCTTGGATTTAAGTGATGATGCCCTTTTAGCGTCTGAAAAGGGATACAACCGACTCATGGATGGTTTGGAGAATCTCGAAAAGCTGAAAACAGCCGAGGCCTCCAACTTTGATGTCAAAGCATGGAAGCAAAAGTGCTATGATGCCATGAACGACGACTTCAACTCTCCTATTCTTATTTCTCATTTGTTTGATGCCGTGAAACGCATAAACTTAATAAAGGAAGGGAAAGAAACCCTTACGGAGGTAGATAAAGTGCTGCTTCAGCAAACCATGGATAACTTTGTTTTTGATATCCTGGGATTAGAAAATCAAAAATCGGTTGCGGAAGACACCAATGCCTTAGGAGGGGTAGTAGAACTTTTGATAAAATTGCGAAACGAAGCCAGGGCCAATAAAGATTTTGCAACATCGGATAAGATTCGTGACGAACTTAACGCCCTTGGCATTCAGCTCAAGGATGGTAGAGAAGGAACCACCTTTAGTATAAATTAAAACCTGACCTTATTTTCCGGGGAATGACTATCAAAAAAATTCTTATCGCCCCTTTTGTGTTGTTAGTCCGACTCTATCAACTGCTTATCTCCCCTTTAACACCGGCTACCTGCCGCTACTCTCCCACTTGCTCCGCTTATACCTTGGAAGCGCTTAAAAAGCATGGACTATTTAAGGGAGGATGGTTGTCCGTCAAGCGAATTTTTAGCTGTCATCCTTGGGGAGGAAAGGGTCATGATCCAGTACCTTAATAAAGAGGAATAGCCAAAAATCTAAAATTCAAACAATCCGACCTGCTAACCATCCAAAGTGGTTATCTTAGTCCAAAATTTTACCATATGTATTTCCTAGGCTTTACATGGAATCCAGATGATACTTTACTGAAACTTGGTTTTATCCAATTAAAATATTACAACCTACTTTGGATAGCGGCCTTTGTTGTTGGCTGGTACATCATAAAGCGAATTTTCCTGAATGAGAAAAAAACCATGCAACAGGTGGATTCACTTTTCATTTACGGCATTGTTTCCATCATGCTGGGCGCACGGCTAGGACATGTATTGTTTTACCAAAGTGAACTTTTTTGGGAAGACCCCCTGTCCATTTTGTTACCGATCAGTACCGTGCCAGAATTTAGGTTCACCGGTTTCGCAGGGCTAGCCAGCCATGGTGCAACCATTGCCGCCATCATTGGGGTGTGGTTGTATTGCAGGAAGTGGAAAGACATCAATATGCTCTGGTTACTGGACCGTATGGTGGTCCCCTCGGCCATAGGCGCCGGTTTTGTGCGCTTGGGTAATTTTTTCAATTCTGAGATCAATGGTAAAGTGGTGGACCAATCGTTCGCCCTGGCCACCAAATTTGTTCGGGATTCTGATGACATGCCCGCTTACAAAGCGATGTCATTGACCCAAGAAAAAACGGCCAGCGCTGCCTATAAGGCGTTGGAAAACAATCCTCAATATGCTGAAATTTTGGAGGCCATTCCGTACCGACATCCAGCACAATTATATGAAGCAGTGGCCTATGCCCTTGTTTTTGTACTGCTCTACTTCCTGTATTGGAAAACGGACAAGAAAAACAAAACAGGATTTCTGTTCGGGGTATTCATGATATGTCTTTGGACCATTCGATTTATTGTAGAGTTTTTCAAAAAGAGCCAAGGTGGGTTTGAAGAATCCTGGGGCTTAATGACCACCGGCCAGTGGTTGAGCATACCCATGATTTTGATAGGACTTTACTTTATGTTCAAACCTTCCAAAAACAAAGCATAAATCATTTCACAATGCGGAACATCATAAAGGTCTTATTGGTTGGTGCTAGCGTACTTTTCCTAGTCGACTGCAAAACAGAAGGAAAGCGTGAAATCAAAACGGAGGTCATCAGCTTCACCAAGGAAGGGGAGCTTGAAATCACTCGTGACGGGAATAGTCTGGTGCAATTGGATATTGAAATTGCCGAAACCGACTATGAAACACAAACCGGTTTAATGTACCGCAATGAGATGGAGGATATACAAGGTATGTTGTTTATTTTTCCTGATGTCACTATGCATTCGTTTTACATGAAGAACACAGAAATCCCTCTAGATATTATCTATATCGATGAAAACCTTAAAATCGCCAGCTTTCAAAAAAATGCCAGGCCTTTTGACGAAACCGGACTTTCCTCCCAGGTCCCCGTGAAGTATGTGCTTGAAATTAAAGCGGGATTATCGGACCAATGGGGATTGCAAGAGGGCGATGTTGTTTCCTACACCAGAGATTAAATGGCAAATTACCTTTTGGACGGCTATGAAACGGAACGCCTACGTTTCCGTAAATTGCAAAAATCAGATTTTGATTCGTGGTTACCATTTTACCACGACCCAAAATCGACCCAATTTTGGGATGGACTTCCTAGAGATCCCATTCAAGCTTGCCAACAACAATTCGATCGTATTTTTGAACGCTATGAACAAGATTTAGGAGGCATGAATGCCCTGGTCCTTAAATCCACGAATGAACTTGTTGGTATTTGTGGGCTTTTGGTGCAACAGGTGGACGGGATAAATGAATTGGAAATCGGATATTCGGTACTTCCGAAATTTTGGCTAAACGGTTTTGCTTTTGAAGCTGCCCATAAATGCAAAATTGAAGCTTTTGACAACAATTGGAGCTCTTCCCTGATTTCCATAATCCATGTGGACAACATTCCGTCCCAAAGAGTTGCCGAAAAAAATGGGATGCATTTGGACAAAACAACAAGCTATAAGGACAATCCCGTCCATATCTTTAGGGTAAATCACGGATAATTTCTAATTTGATGGACCTAATTCCGGTATGAAACAGCCAAGAAACTATGCCATCCTGGCCCTGAACAATGCCAGTGCCCAAAAATTGGTCAAAAATCTTTTAAAGGGTCATCCTGTCGAAGGGTTTGAAACATTGACTTCAAAAATTGGGCTGCTATTCTCCCGTTCCGAAATCAATCGGTATATGGACGAAGAGGAACGGCACGATATCAAAGTGTTGACCAAGAATACTTCCCAATCCCTTAAATCCATGAGCAGCGGGGAACAGAAGAAGGCCCTCCTTGCTCATTTAATGGGTCAACAACCGAATTTTTTAGTGCTTGTCAATCCCTTCGATAATTTGGATATTACCACGCAGGAACACCTAAGGAAGCAGCTTACTTCCATTTCGGAATCTACCTCCCTGGTACAAGTGGTAAGTAGATTGGAAGATATTTTACCCATCACTTCTGTTTTTTTTAGCTTATCCAATATCGGTTTAAAGGCATATACCGGTGCCAAAGAGTTCATGGAAGCGCATGCTTTGGCCAACAACCCTTTTCAGGGTTCCATCCCGCCGCCCCTTGTAAATGGTTCGCTTAGGCTAAATAACCTAGTCTCCTTTAAAGGTGTTTCTGTAAGTTTTGATGGTCGCCAGGTTCTGGATCAAATTGATTGGGAGATCAAACAGGGGGAATTTTGGCAATTGGTGGGCCCTAACGGAAGTGGTAAGACTACGTTACTGTCCATGATTACAGGGGACAACCATAAAGGCTACGGGCAAGATTTGACCCTCTTTGGTCAAAAAAAGGGAAGTGGGGAGAGTGTTTGGGACCACAAAAGAAAAATTGGCTATTTCACACCCTCCATGACGGATAAGTTTAGAGGTTACCATAGTGTTGAAAACATGATCGTTTCCGGTTTCCATGATTCGGTAGGACTCTATATCCAACCCTCGGATCAAGAAAAAAGAGTGGCAAACCAATGGATCGACCTGTTGGGATTAAAAGCTAAAGCGAATGCCCAGTTCTTTGAGCTTTCCCAAGGAGAAAAGCGATTGGTCATGACCGCTAGGGCCATGGTGAAGCATCCACCCTTACTTATATTGGACGAGCCCACCGCCGGCCTCGACGACATCAATGCCTTACTGTTCGTTTCGTTGGTGAACAAAATAGCCCAAGAAAGCGACACAGCCATTGTTTTTGTTTCGCATCGGAAGGAACCCGAATTAAAACCAAAGTATGTTTTTGAACTGATTATGGCAGAAAGTGGGTCAAAAGGCGTGGTCAAAACATTGTAATATGAAGAAACAAGAAATAATGCGCCTGTTGGCGGAGCATCATCAGGCCTTTACCAAAAATCTCGATACATTATCCGATGAAGACTTTGAGAGAACACCGGGAACAAAATGGACGGCAGGACAGCAATTGGACCATATTCTAAAATCCGTTATTCCTGTGGCGAAAGCTTTCAATTCTCCCTTGGAAGTGCTTGAATCCAAATTTGGGCTCTCGGAAAAACCGAGTCGAAGTTATACACAACTTGTGGAGGATTATCTAATGGTCTTACAGAAACTTAAGGATTTTGTCTTACCGGAACGTTTTGTGCCCCATCCTTTATCGGCTGAAAACAAGTCGACCAAATTCGAAGAGCTTGTACAGACCATTTTCCTTCTAAACCAAGGACTACGCCATTTTGAAGAGGAAACCTTGGACACCCACTCTATTTTTCATCCGGCAATGGGGAAACTGTCTTTGCGGGAAATTCTTTATTTTACCATCTACCACGTTACCCACCACGAAAAGCAAATCCAGAAAAATCTAAATGACCATCCCGTATGATCCAGCTCAAACAGGCTACTCATGAAGACGCTCCTCAGATAGCCCTTCTGGCCAGGTTCACCTTCACCGAAACTTTTGGGCATTATTTTCGGGACAGGTCCGATTTAAAAACATACCTGAATCAAACCTTCAATGTGCCCAAGCTTCAAGAAAGCCTTAAAAAGCCCAATAACCTGTTTTGGTTGGCCTATATTGATCATCTTCCGGTAGGCTATTCCAAACTAAAATTGCATTCGCCTACCCCATTTCTTCAGTCGGATTCCATATGTCAGTTACAAAAAATATATGTACTAAAGGACTTTCTTTCCCACAAAGTGGGCCTGCCATTGCAAAACGCCATGCTGGAACATGCGGTGGAAAAAGGCATCAAAAATATCTGGCTTTCGGTACTGAAAGAAAATGCCAGGGCCATACGGTTCTACGAAAAAAATGGGTTCAAAACCCTAGGCGACCACGATTTCCAGATTGGAAAAGAACATTTTGAGTTTCAGGCCATGGTCAAGAATTTGTATTAACTTTAGGTCGATGCGCGAAGAAGTTTTAAAAATATACGATGAAATCGTTTCCAAAAACCCAAACTTTGAACGAAAGGGTAAGACCATGCCCTATACTTCCGCCAACGGACATATGTTTTCGCTATTGAACAAAGCTGGGGAACTGGGTATTCGACTTTCCAAGGAGGATACCGCAGAATTTGATACGGCTTACGGTGCCCAATCCTTTCACTCCTATGGGGCTACCATGCGGGGTTATGTATTGATTCCCGAAGCGCTTTTAGAGAAACAGGAGGAGCTAGGCAACTACCTTCAAAAAGGATTTGATTACGTGATGTCGCTTCCTCCCAAATAAGGAATTCATTCATGGGGTTTTACGATCTGTCCAAGGAGGAACGCCAGCGTTTGGTAGAAACCATTGACCATGCCATTTGGGAAGGTTTCAAGGAGAAAAATCCGGCTTTGGTCCTACCCTACTTTTCGGATGAAGACACCTATATCCGTAAAACGGCTTACCTAGCAGTTGGTAAAATTCAAAAAAAGGGACTCTTGGATATAGATGCCATCGTTCCGTTTCTGAACCAACTCCTTTTATCCGATTCTGAAAAAGTTAGACAGACCATAGTGAATGCGGCGGGAGAGTTAGGGAAGAGCCATTTCCAGGAAGTAGTACATTTTTTTGACCAATCACTTTTCGATGCGCACCACTCCGTGAGAAATGCAGTAATTGGTTCCATAAAAAAAATGGGAGAGAAGAATCCCAAGCCTATTTTAGCATGGGCTGAGGGCTACCTCAAGCATCCTGATAAAGAAATTCGCCGTGAAATTTGCCATGGCATAGAGCTAAGGGGGCGCACCCACCCGGAAGATGTTCTGCCCCTGCTGCGCAAACTCCAACATGATGACACTGCAAGAGTACGCAATACCCTTGTACACGTGCTTGGACAGATCGCCTACAAAAAGGGTTGTCTACCAACGGTGGTTACAGATTTAAACTCCTGGGAAAACAAAACACTGGTCCAAAAAGCGTTGGACGAGATTGTGGATGTGCACCACCGGTACAAAAACTTCGCAACTTTATCACAGGCCGAGGCGATTACGTATATCGACAAACATTATATAGAAACTAAAAAAGCCATCTGAAATCAGATGGCTTTTTTTATGCTTAAGGTCTTACCTTTTATTCGTTGGCTGAACCAATTTTTTTCTTCAACGCATCGAACATGATTGGAGTCGCAATAAATACCGAAGAATAGGTACCCACCAAAACACCGATTATCATGGCGAACATAAATCCTCTAAGGCTTTCTCCACCAAAAACAAAGATGGCCAAAAGTACGATCAAAGTGGTTAATGAGGTGTTCAATGTACGGCTCAAGGTACTGTTCAAGGCCTGATTGATGTTTTGGCCGTTATTCCATCCCTTCAGTCCAACAATTTCCCGAATCCGGTCAAAAACCACCACAGTATCGTTCAAGGAGTAACCAATTACCGTTAGGATTGCTGCAATAAAAGCCTGGTCGATTTCCATATTAAATGGCATAATCTTGCCTGTAAGGGAGAAGATACCCAACACGATCATCACATCGTGGAAAACCGCTACAACAGCACCCAAAGAGAACTGCCATTTTCTAAATCGCAATAAAATGTAAAGGAACACAACGGCCAGTGAGCCAATAATGGCCAAGAAGGCGTTGTTCTTTATATCGTCCGCGATAGTTGGACCTACCTTCACGGATTGAAGGATTCCTATGGATTTTTCGGAAGCACCTACGGTAAAGTCCTCAAAAGAGGTTCCATCCGGCAAATACTTCTGAAGCGAGGTATACAGTTTATCCTGAATCTCATTATCCACCTCAATCCCTTCAACATCCACCTTATAAGGTGTGGTAATCTTAATTTGGTTGGCCTCTCCAAAGGTCTTCACATTGGTACCACTACCAAACACAGTGTTTAATTCTGAAGCAATTTCCGAAGGATTCACAGCTTTCTCAAATCGAACTTGATATGAGCGTCCCCCAACAAAATCCACACCTTGTTGCAATCCTGTTGTAAACAGGGAGAATAATCCAATTCCCACCAAAATGAAAGAGGCAACATAGGCAATCTTCCTTTTACCCAAGAAATTGATGTTAATGTTTCGGAACAGGTTCTTGGTAAGACTCGTAGAGAAGTCCAAAGTCCTTCCCTTCTTGGCCAAGTAGGTATCTACCATCAAACGTGTAATGAATATAGCCGTGAACAAGGAGGTTACAATACCGATCAAAAGGGTGGTCGCGAAACCTTTAATAGGACCTGAACCAAAAATGAATAGGATAATTGCTGTAAGCCCCGTTGTAATGTTGGCATCCAAAATGGAGGAAAGTGCATTGCTAAATCCATCGGCCACCGCCTGCGCCTTACCTTTTCCGCGGGCCAATTCCTCTTTTATACGTTCAAATATGAGCACGTTGGCGTCAACGGACATACCTATGGTCAAAACAATACCCGCAATACCAGGCAGGGTCAACACTGCTCCAAGGCTGGTCAACACCCCAAAAATCAATAAGATGTTTAGGATTAATGCGATATCTGCGAAAATCCCCGCTTTGCCATAATAGAATATCATCCATAGCAATACAAATGCCATGGCAATCAAGAAGGACATAAAACCACTGTCAATGGCTTCTTGGCCCAAAGATGGCCCTACCACTTCTGACTGGATAATTTCGGCGGAAGCAGGAAGCTTACCTGCTCTAAGCACGTTGGCGATATCCTTAGTCTCGTTTACGGTAAATGTTCCCGTAATCTCGGAACGTCCACCGGAGATAGGTCCAGAGGAAACCCCAGGAGCGGTATACACTTTGTTATCCAGCACAATGGCAATACCCGTCTGGTTATTGAACGCATCACCTGTCAACTTTTCCCATTCCTTGGCACCTCTGGTGTTCATGGTCATGCTCACCGCAGGTTTGTTGTACTGGTCAAAAGTATCCTGGGCATCGGAGACAACATCTCCACTAATTCGTGGACTGTTGTCCCTATTGGATTTTAGAGCAAATAATTCAGCTATTTCTGAATCCTTTGCGGGTCTCTCCCATAAGAATTTGGTAAACTGTACATCCGTGGGCAACAATCTTTTTATTTCGCGCATCCTCAAATAGCTTCCAACCTCAGCGGTATCTGAAACCAATACACGGGCAATGGCATGACTACCGGGATTTGCAGGAATAAGTTTTCCCAACAATGGATTCACCTGTGCGGTAAGATCCAAGGAATCCTGGGCCACATCCGATAATAGTGAGTCTATCTCCGATTCTGGAGTAGTTTCCTCTTCCGTTTCCTCGGCCTCCGGCTCTAAAATCTCCTTTAGTCTTTCATTCGCATTGATGAAAAAGCTTCCGAGACTTTGGTTGCTTTGGGAGTAGGTCTCCCAAAACTCAAGCTGCGCAGTACTGGATAGCAGCTCTTGTGCCCTGGCAATATCCCTTGCACCTGGAAGCTCCACCAATATACGTCCTGAGTTACCCTCTCTTTGTATATTCGGTTGGGTCACCCCAAAACCATCAATACGTTCCCGAAGTACCTCAAACGCAGAAACAATGGACTCATCAATCTTTGTGCGGATAATTGGTTTTACCTGATCATCGGTCATCTGAAAGTTGACGACATCACTTAATCCCTTATTTGCAAAAATATCGGGGGAAGCTAACTTGGTATCTCCCTTAATGGCATCAAAGGCATCAAAGAATAGTTCCAAATAGGTATCCGGGCTATTTTTTGAGGCATTGTCGGCATCGGCCAATGCCTTGTTGAAAACTGGATTTTTGGTATTGTTCGCCAAACCTTTCAAGATATCTTTGACCGATATCTGCAAGGTAACGTTGATACCTCCCTTAAGGTCCAATCCTTTGTTAAGTTCCTTTTTCTTTGCATCGTCATAGCTAGTAAATCCTAGAACAGGGTTACTGCCTATGGAATCCAGATACGATGCCTCTAAGGCTTCACGCTTAGCCACATAATCTTCCTCAGCTTCCGAAATTTGGTTGATCGCATACTTTTCTGCATCACCTTCCAACTTGCTTGTGATGAAGGTGAAGGAAAGCTGATAGATGCTCACCAAACCAAAAAGGAGTGCAAAAAGCCTTATAAGTCCTTTATTTTGCATTGATTATTAAATTTTTATGATGTTTTCTTAAACAGCGTGCAAATATATCATTTCCCACAAGATTTGCCAATAGAATTTAGGGGAATTGCAAGGGAGTTGGGCAGTTCTCATGTTAAAACAAAAAATGCCATTTCAAACCAACCGGCTCGAAATGGCATTTTATATTTTGAAAGCTTCGCCTACAACTGAAGTAGTCCGTTTGTCTTTTTAACGCCTTCGGCGCTTTCCTTCATCTTGGCTTTTTCTGCATCGCTCAGCTCGATTTCCACGACTTTCTCGATACCATTTTTCCCAAGAAGTACGGGTACCCCAATACAAATATCATTTAACCCATACTCTCCTTCCAAAAGCGTTGAACATGGGAACATTTTCTTTTGGTCACAGGCAATGGCCTGGACCAATCCAGAAACTGCCGCCCCTGGCGCGTACCAAGCGCTTGTACCCAAAAGCTTGGTCAAAGTAGCACCTCCAACTTTGGTCTCTTGTACCACCCAATCCATTTTATCTTCGGACAAGAACTCAGAAACTTTAACGCTATTTCGCGTAGCATGACCTATTAAGGGCACCATACCTTTATCGCTATGTCCGCCTATTACCATGCCATCAACATCAGATATCGGTGCTTCCAAAGCCTCAGCCAAACGATATTTGAATCGCGCACTATCCAAAGCTCCACCCATACCAATTATCTTGTGCTTGGGCAGGTTTGTGGTCTTGTGCACCAAGTAGGTCATGGTATCCATTGGGTTACTTACCACAATCAAGGTGGCATTTGGAGAATGTTCCAGTAGACTTGTTGCTACGGATTTAACAATGCCTGCATTGATCCCGATAAGCTCTTCCCTTGTCATTCCCGGTTTACGGGGAATTCCCGAGGTAATGACCGCTATATCGCTACCCGCAGTCTTGGAATAATCACTGGTACTTCCCGTTATTTTGGTATCAAAACCATTTAGGGAAGCAGTTTGCATTAAATCCATGGCTTTTCCTTCCGCATATCCCTCCTTAATGTCCAACAGGACTACTTCGGAAGCAAAATTTTTCATTGCGATATATTCGGCACAGCTTGCCCCCACTGCACCAGCTCCTACTACGGTAACTTTCATTTTAATAGATTTTAATTTTAAACGCTCAAAAATAAGGCATTTAGCTTAGATAAAACCTGACTTTCTACCATTTTACGGCACTTCTTTTTTCGTCTGGCGATTGTAAGTGAAAAGCTCCTTATGTTAACAAAGCGTGCGGTTCACCGAAGAAATGTCCCGCTAACGTACCATACATCGAAATTATTGCAATACCAGGTGGCCAATTACCGTTCTATTAGTCCCAAATTAGAATTAACCTACTTGACCTATGAAAAAGCTCTTTTCATTGCTGGCCATTGCTTCCATTATTGCAATAAGCAACTGTACAAGCATCCCTGAGAACAACGACCCTATTTTAGGGATATGGGTCAGGGACGATATATCTGGCGAAACTGACAAAGCCGAAGGCACAACACGGGAAGAATGGATTTTCAACGATGTGTACCTTGGACGCTACCAAAGCTATTCCAACTCCAGTCTTACGTATTATACCGATTTTAAATGGTCCGAAGAAAATGGAGTTTATACCATTATTTATTCGGATGAATTGAT
>JBCCUY010000008.1:0-26972 GCA_039196145.1 Bacteroidota bacterium | reverse complement strand
GTTCCACCTTATAGGTGTCCTTAGTTTTGACCACCGTAATCAAATCGAAACGTACTTCTTCATCCAAATTATGTTCTTGAACAAAGGAATCGGCGGCGTTCACCAGAAGTCCAATCTTCTTTTGATTGACTACCTCATTCAGATTCACCAAAAAGCCCGATGTTCTTGATTTTACCTCAACAACGGCTAAAATTCCCCCCTTTGATGCCAATATATCAATCTCCGCTTTTTGGTACCTTAAGTTTCTCGCCAAGATGGAATACCCATTGTTCATTAAAAAATCCGCCGCGATTTGCTCTCCAAGCTTCCCAAATTCATTGTGTTTGCCCATCGTTTTTGAAAAATATTAAAAAATATGTGCAGTTCATCGAAAAAATTGGTAGTTCACGGCCTAAACAGCGTTTAGATTGTAATTTGTTGGCTGAATTGAACCACACCCAACGTTAACTAAACATATAGTTGCCCCAAAACTATGGACCTATTTAACGCCAATCATTGCTATGGAGTACTTTATCAATTGTAATTCCTCAACCTTGGCGCTGTACACTGATCCACTGGATGAGTTACGTGCGGCCCATTTGTACCGAAGGCTGGGTTTTAGCGCCTCAGTGCAAACAATTACTGCAGCAGTTGGACAAACTGCGGACACCCTTGTGGACACTTTAGTGGATCAGGCTCTTGCCACTCCCCCCATTCCTGCCCCAGCTTGGGCAGATTGGAACAATGCCAATTATCCTGCAGACGATGACCTGGCCAGGCAGTTGCGCAGAGCCCAACAGGAAGAGTTTGCCACAGCTTATGGCAACGCCCTTTTGAACAACAACCTCCTGGATAGGTTGAGCTTTTTTTGGAGCAACCACTTTGTGACAGAAATCGATATATATAATTGTAATTCTTTCCTTTACTATTATATCAACTGTCTTCAGCGTAACGCCTTGGGTAATTTTAGAACGTTCGTGAGCGAGATCGGTCTTACGAGCGCAATGCTGTATTACCTGGATGGTGTGCGGAACCGAGGAAACAATCCAAACGAGAATTATGCCCGTGAGTTGTACGAACTTTTCACCTTAGGTGAGGGGAACAATTACACGGAGGAGGATATTATAGAAACCTCGAAGGCAATTTCAGGATACACCAATCGCGGAGAGGAAGGATGTACGCAAGTCGCCTTTGACCCGGAAGATTTCAATACCGAGAACAAGACCATTTTTGGCCAGACCGGGAATTGGAACTACGACGATGTTATCAATATTCTCTTCACGGAAAGACCAAACGAAATCGCTTGGTTTATCTGCAAGAAACTGTACGAGTTTTTTGTACATCCTGATTCGGACGATGAAGCTGGCAACGCGGCTGCTATTATTAATGGTATGTCGGCAACCTTTATCGCCAACAATTTTGAAATCGCCCCAGTCCTTAGACAGCTATTTAAAAGTCAGCACTTTTTTGATGAAGATGCCATTGGTGTCATTATTAAAAGTCCATTCGACCTTTACATGAACCTGCTCAAGGAAACTGGTTTTACATATGACGATAGCACTGTTATCAACGTTATTGATGCTGCTGGAATGATCGGGCAAACCATGTTCGACCCATTTGATGTGGCTGGATGGCAACGTGACAGGGAATGGATCAACACCAACTTTATTATTGGTCGTTGGTTGACTTTAGAGGTGTTTTTAGAACGATTCTTTCAAGACAATCCCGAACAATTTAGGGATTTTGCCTTGGCCTTGACAGGAAACGACGGGCTTACCAGTAACAACCCGGACCTTATTGCAAGACCAATTATTGATAAGATGTTACCAAAGGGTTTGCTTACCGATGCGGAATATGAAAAGGCATTGATTGCCTTTAGAAGTGACGTGGATGAAACGTATTATGAAGGGGGTGCCACTCCAAGTTGGACACTTGCCGTTTGGCCTTCTGCTCCTTCACAGGTTTATCTACTGCTTAGACATCTATCCAGAGAACCCGAATTTCAACTAAAATAACCCCTACATCATGTGCGATACTCACCACAATCACAATACATCACCACATAAAGGCCTGGAACATGACGGCCACGATTTAGAACACAAAACATGGAGCAGACGTTCCTTTATCCAAGCCCTGGGTATTGCTGGCTCCGGTTCCATGTTTTTGGGAAGCAATATGCTTTCTGCTTCAGCCCCATCTCCCTTCACTTCCGCAATTGCGGATGCCGAAACGGATAACATCCTAATCCTGATCAGACTTTCAGGAGGTAACGATGGACTGAGCACGGTTATTCCTATCCAACAATATGATACTTATGCTAACGCGAGACCTAACATTTACATCCCAGAAAGTAAGGTCCTGAAACTTACCGATGATTTTGGTATCCCTACCTATATGAATGCCGTGGAGCCCATGTGGGGTGACGGGCAGTTCAAGGCCGTACACGGTGTAGGATACGAAAATCAAAGTTTGTCCCATTTTACAGGTTCGGACATCTATGCCAATACGGATTTGACCACGACAGGTTTTACCGGATTGAATACTGGATGGATGGGTAGACATTTTGAACAATGTTACCCGGATTACCTGATTAATCCGCCTGAAGCGCCAGCGGCAATCCAAATCGGAAATCTTTCCAACTTGGTTTTCCAAGGTGAAGAGACCAATTACGCTTTCGTGACCAACAATATTGATCAGTTGGAGGAAATTGCTGAAACGGGTTTCTTCTATGATATTGAAAATGCACCGTTTGGCGATTGTATGTACGGAGACCAGTTGCGCTTCTTGAGAGGTGTTGCCAACACCACTTACGAGTATGCAGGTAAAATACACGATGCCTACGAAAGGGGACAAAACCAAGTAGAGTATCAAGACAATGGCTTTGCCAGACAGTTGGCCTTGTTGGCGCGTTTGATCAAGGGAAATTTGGGCACCAAAGTATATATGATTTCCATGGGAGGATTTGACACCCACGGGAACCAGCCTTTGGCTCAT
Source organism: Bacteroidota bacterium (assembly GCA_039196145.1). GTDB lineage: Bacteria > Bacteroidota > Bacteroidia > Flavobacteriales > Flavobacteriaceae > Flagellimonas. The sequence goes on along the minus strand of JBCCUY010000008.1, from coordinate 23,999 downwards.
GAGCGCTTGATGACCAACCTTTCCATAGCGGTGAACAACTTCTATGAGGATTTGGCCTTTACCGAACAAGATGATAAGGTATTAAGTATGACCTTCTCCGAGTTCGGGCGAAGAATTTTTGAAAATGGTTCCAACGGAACAGATCACGGAAAAGCGGCTCCTACCCTTTTCTTTGGCTCAGGCCTTAACGGAAGTGCCTTTGTTGGAGACCATCCCGCACTGGATAGCCCCAATAGTAGAGGTAACCTTGAATACACCATGGACTTTAGGGATTTATATGCCACGGTATTGGCAGAATGGCTTTGTGTACCCATTCCTTTGGTGGAGCAACACTTGCTCGATCACCCTTACGCTCCAGTAGATCTTGGGTTCAACTGTAGTGGGGTAGATTTCCCAGACATTGTTTATAGTGATGATCCGCCAACTTTGCCGGATACCCCGCCTAGTCCAGATGGATCTGATCCTGACCCGGATGTGTTGAACACCATTGTTCACAGACCCTACTATCCTACCGAGCGAACCCCACATATTTATTTGGAAATGCCGGTCGCCGCTCACGTGGACATTCAGTTGTATAATATTTTAGGACAGAATGTAGGAACGGTTTTCAACGAGATGATGTTGGAAGGTTCCGCCGAGATCAATATTAGAGAGCGAATGCGCGATAGTCTGTCCACCGGAAAATATATCTATAGAATTCAGGTCGCCGATCAAAAGATGAGTAAATCGGTCATGATCATGTAGACCAGTTTGTAACACATACATTCCAGAATCCTCCGATAGTGCGACCCACACCCCAATCTGGTTGCACCTTCGGAGGTTCCTTTTTAGGCTGGTTTGGGCTTGTCCCTATCTGTTTTAAACGCCAACTCTTTTTTTACCTTGTAGTTTTTGTCCTTATGGACTCTAGATATTTCATCCTGCCCCTCTTCCTTCAAAACTGTTTTTAGTTTTTCGAGTTTCCTGAATTTTTTCGGATTGCCTATGCTCATAATTGTTCAATTTGTAGATGTATTCCTATACATAACAAATGTGTGACATTTTTATTTTCGAGATAACGCTTTTTTTGGTACCGAAACCTCCCATAAATCCTGTTGAAAAAGGATGAAAACACTCAATCGAAATTCAGTATTTTTGGAGCTTAATTAGAACGACACATGTCCGAGAGCAATTCTCCATCACGATATACCATTACCGCTGCCCTTCCCTACACCAACGGCCCTATTCATATTGGTCATTTGGCGGGAGTTTATGTGCCAGCGGATATTTACTCCCGCTACCTTCGGTTACAAGGGCACGACGTTGCTTTTATCTGTGGAAGCGATGAACATGGGGTAGCCATTCCGATGAAGGCCAAAAAAGAAGGGGTTTCCCCAAAGGAAATCATCGACAAGTATCATGGCATCATTAAACAATCCTTCAAAGAATTTGGGATTTCGTTTAACAACTATTCCAGGACCTCTGCCGAAGTACATCACGAAACTGCCTCCGATTTCTTTAAAAAATTGTATGGGCAAGGTGATTTCATAGAGGAGGTTACCGAACAGTTATACGACGAAGAGGCCAAGCAATTTTTGGCGGACCGTTTTGTAACCGGAACCTGTCCCCGATGCGGTTATGAGGAAGCCTATGGGGATCAATGTGAGAACTGTGGTTCTTCTTTAAATGCAACAGACCTCATCAATCCAAAATCCACGATTACGGGAGGCGTTCCAACCCTGAAAAGTACCAAGCACTGGTTTCTGCCCTTGGACCGCTATGAGGATTTCCTAAAGGAGTGGATTTTAAAAGGCCACAAAGATGATTGGAAACCCAATGTATATGGTCAATGCAAATCTTGGATTGATGATGGGCTAAAACCACGCGCGGTGACCCGGGATTTGGATTGGGGTATCCCCGTGCCGGTTAAAGATGGTGAAGGAAAGGTGCTCTATGTTTGGTTTGATGCCCCAATAGGTTATATCTCTTCTACCAAGGAATGGGCCGCACGTGAAGGAAAGGAATGGGAACCCTATTGGAAGGACAAGGACACTAAGCTGCTCCACTTTATCGGAAAAGACAATATTGTTTTCCACTGTATCATTTTCCCAAGCATGCTAAAAGCCCATGGCGATTTTGTGCTCCCGGAAAATGTACCGGCCAATGAGTTCTTGAACTTAGAGGGCAACAAACTTTCCACCTCCAAAAACTGGGCGGTTTGGCTCCACGAGTATTTGGAGGAGTTTCCGAACATGCAGGACGTCCTCCGTTACGCCTTAACGGCTAACGCTCCCGAAACCAAGGACAACGACTTTACTTGGAAAGATTTTCAGGCCAGGAACAACAACGAGTTGGTGGCCATTTTTGGGAATTTTGTCAATCGAGTGGCAGTCTTGACGCACAAATATTACAATGGAATTGTTCCCGAGCCTTCCAACTTTATGGAGGTGGACCAACAAACATTGGAAGCCTTAAAAGAATTTCCGAAAACCCTGAACAACTCCTTAAATCGTTATCGATTTAGGGAAGCCAGTCAAGAGCTGATGAATCTGGCACGGTTGGGCAACAAATATTTGGCGGATGAAGAGCCGTGGAAATTGATCAAAACTGATGAGGAAAGGGTAAAGACCATCATGTACGTGGCCTTGCAAATTGCAACGGGACTGGCCGCCTTGTGTGAACCTTTCTTGCCTTTTACCTGCGTTAAATTGAAGAACATTCTCAATGTCGTTTCGAATGATAGCGAGAAATCCCTATTATGGGATGCAGTCAGTTCAAAGGAAACCTTACTTCCATCAGGACATCAAATCAACAAAAGTGAATTGTTATTCCGAAAAATAGAGGACGCCGAAATCGAAGCGCAACTGGCCAAATTGGAAGCCACTAAAAAAGCCAACGAACAAATGGACAGGGAAACAGCACCACAAAAGGAAACTATAAACTTTGACGACTTCACCAAACTGGATATGCGTGTGGGCACCATTCTTGGGGCCGAGAAAATGCCCAAGGCCAACAAACTGCTTGTATTAAAAGTGGATACGGGCTTGGATATCCGTACCATAGTTTCCGGTATTGCCGAAAGTTTTAAGCCTGAAGATATTGTTGGAAAACAGGTCACCGTTCTGGTCAATTTAGCCCCTAGGAAATTACGGGGAGTTGAAAGTGAGGGCATGATTTTGATGACTGAAAACGCGGAAGGGAAATTGGTTTTTGTAAATCCTGACGAGACGGGGGTGGATAATGGAGAAGGTATTAGTTGATGGTTCCTTAAGACTTTCTTAAGTCCCAACCTCGTTTAAAGGTTACCATTCAGGAACAACTAAAAGGCAAAAGTCAATGCAACTCATCCCCTACATCTTAAAGCATACACAACTTTCCGAGCAAAGTGTGGCCAATACCATCGCCCTTTTAAACGAAGATTGCACCATTCCCTTTATTGCCCGCTATCGGAAGGAAAGAACGGGTAATCTAGATGAGGTTCAGCTTGGGTCCATCGTGCAGTTTAAAACAGCTTTTGAAGCTCTGGAAAAAAGAAAAGTGGCCATTTTAAAGGCCGTTGGGGAACAAGGCCTATTAACACCAGAATTGCAAACACGGTTCCAAAATTGTGAGGACCTAGCCACTCTTGAAGACCTTTACCTACCTTTCAAAAAGAGCAAAAAAACAAAGGCGGAGACGGCTCGTAAAAATGGGTTGGAGCCACTGGCGAAGATTATTATGGCCCAACGTAGCGATGCCATCGAGTTCATTGCTTCCAAATATCTAAATAATGCCATTAAAAATGAGGATGAGGCGATGGAAGGTGCCCGACATATTATTGCAGAGTGGATCAACGAACGTTCCGATATCCGAAATCAGTTACGGAGCCAGTTAGAGCGTTTCGCATTGCTTTCGACCCAGGTCGTCAAAACCAAAAAAGAGGATGAAAAGGCTCAGAAATTCCGGGATTATTTTGACTGGAACGAAGCATTGAACCGTTGTCCCTCCCACCGATTTTTAGCCATTTCAAGAGCCGAAAAAGAAGGCTTCATTCGGGTTAAAGTTGAAATTGACGACGAAAAGGCCATAGAAAAAATTGAGAGACGTATCATTAAGTCGCATTCCGATTGTGCGGCCCAAATCAAATTGGCCATCGCCGATGCCTACAAAAGACTGCTACTGCCATCCCTCTCCAACGAAATTCTAAAAAAGGCCAAGGAAAAAGCAGATACCGAGGCCATTCAAGTATTCTCGAAGAATTTAAAACAGCTCTTGCTGGGAGCCCCTTTAGGTGAAAAACGGATTCTTGCCATTGATCCTGGGTTCAGAACGGGTTGCAAATTAGTCTGTCTGGATGCACAAGGGGATCTAAAGCACAACGAAACCATTTACCCGCACGCTCCGCAAAATGATAGCAAAGGCGCCCTGAAAAAAATAAGTTCCCTTGTAGATGCCTACAAGATTGAAGCGATAGCCATTGGCAACGGAACGGCCTCTAGAGAAACCGAACGCTTGGTGAAACGAATTCCATTCAAAACCGATGTGGAGGTTTTTGTGGTGAGTGAGGCGGGGGCATCCATCTATTCGGCTTCCAAAATAGCCCGAGACGAATTCCCCAATTACGATGTTACCGTGAGAGGGGCGGTATCCATTGGAAGAAGATTGGCCGACCCCCTCGCCGAACTGGTAAAAATAGAGGCCAAATCCATAGGTGTTGGGCAGTACCAGCATGATGTGGATCAAACTAAACTGAAAACCTCCTTGGATACCGTGGTAGAAAGTTGTGTGAACTCGGTTGGGGTGAATATCAATACAGCCAGTGTGCCCTTATTGAGTTATGTATCGGGAATTGGTACGAAGTTAGCGGAAAACATCGTTGCCTATCGCAATACAAATGGTGCGTTCACCAATCGGAATCAAATTAAAAAAGTGCCTCGTTTAGGTGGAAAAGCCTTTGAACAAGGTGCCGGATTTTTACGCATCAAAGCGGGCGACAATCCCCTTGATGATTCCGCCGTTCATCCCGAAAGCTATGCCATAGTGAAACAAATGGCCAAGGACAAGCAAGTGCCGTTATCAGACCTGATACGGAACAAATCCATTTTGGAAAGTATCGACCTAAAAAAATACTGTACAGATACCATTGGTCTGCCAACTTTAAAAGATATTTTGGAGGAATTGGAAAAGCCAGGTTTGGACCGAAGGGAGAAGGCTAAAGTGTTCACCTTTGATCGAAACATCAAAGAAATTACCGATTTACGACAGGGACAGTTATTGCCAGGCATTGTGAACAACATTACCAATTTCGGTTGTTTTGTGGACATTGGTATCAAGGAAAGCGGCTTGATCCATATTTCCAACCTCTCCAATACCTTCGTCAAGGATGTGAACGAGCATGTAAGCTTACACCAACAGGTCATTGTTAAAGTTCTGGATATTGATATTCCACGAAAACGAATTCAATTGGCACTTAAGCAAAGTTGATTATTTGATGCTGAAAATCGCCTATCATCCCATCTACAAGCATCCACTCCCAGAAGGGCATCGGTTCCCAATGGTCAAGTATGAGCTGCTGCCCGAACAGCTCCTCCATGAAGGCACCTGCACTTCGGAAAACTTTTATACACCGGATTTTCCCCAAGATGAAGTCATTTTATCGGCCCATGATAGTACCTATTATAAAAATCTGGTTCAACTCAACCTTAAACCCAGTGAGGTTCGTAAAATCGGATTTCCCTTGAGCAAAGAGCTTGTCCAAAGAGAACAGATTATAGCCGACGGGACCCTCAAAGGTTGCGAATATGCCCTAAAGCATGGCATAGCCATGAATATCGCAGGAGGCACCCATCATGCTTATTCCAACAGGGGCGAGGCCTTTTGCATGTTGAACGACCAAGCCATCGGTGCACAATTTCTAATTAATAGTAAGCTGGCAAAAAAAATACTTATTGTGGATTTAGATGTCCATCAAGGAAACGGTACCGCAGAAATCTTTCAGGAAAACGATGCCGTGTTTACGTTCTCCATGCACGGCAGGGGAAACTATCCCTTCAAAAAAGAAACCTCTGATTTGGATATTCCCATGGAAAAAGGAACTTCGGACGAAGAATACCTGACCCTGTTAAAAAATACACTTCCAAAACTTATAGACCGGTTGGAGCCACAATTTATATTCTATTTGTGCGGAGTAGATGTTGTAGCAACGGACAAATTGGGCACCTTGGGCATGAGTTTGGAAGGTTGTCGGGAACGAGACCGCTTTGTGCTTCAGGCCTGTAAAGACAATAAGATTCCCGTACAATGCAGCATGGGTGGCGGCTATTCCCCCGATATTAAAACCATAGTGGAGGCCCATGCCAACACCTTCCGTCTGGCCCAAGAAATTTATTTTTAACTTTAATTCACAACCTAACGTTATTAAGTCATGAGATTATTCTGCTTTTGTTTGCTTTTATGCTTCGCCCTACCCCTGCAAGGTCAAGACCAAATCTATTCCCAGCGAAAGAATACTTGGCAAAATTTCACCTATGATATGGGGAATGTCTTTGGGGGCATAGGACACTCGTATTCCAGACCCTTTCATTGGAAAGGAAACGATTGGGCCAACTTCGGTTATCTTTCAGCGGGAACTTTGGCCTTGTTCTTTGTGGACGATGAATTTGACCATTGGGTAGGTGGTTTTGAAGATGATGTCCCCGATCTTTTGGTAGATTATGGGAACGAATACGGAAGCCCGGAAAACAATTACATGATAACTGGGGGCGTATATCTTGTGGGGCTCTTTACGAAAAACGAAAAATTACGCCGTACTGGGGTGCTATTAATATCGTCCGCGACAGCCGGAGGTTTTTTACAGCAGGTCAGTAAACGGATTATTGGACGGGCAAGGCCTAGGAGTGGGGACAGCTCGAATGTATACGACCCCTTTCATATTGATCGGGTGCGAAATTACGATTCTTTCCCTTCGGGTCACGCCATGTTGGCTTTTACCAATGCCTATGCCATTGCCAAACAGTTCAAGAATCCTTGGGTAAAAGCGGGGATCTATACGGTTGGACTCGTTCCTGGTTTTGCCCGTATTGTAGATGGGTATCATTGGATTTCAGATGTTGCGTTTAGCACGGTATTGAGTATTTTCATTGTTGAGTCGATAGATAAATATCTTGATTCCAAATACAATGAAAAATATAACAACCAGACCAAAGCTGTGAGTTGGAACCTCAGTTTTGGACCTGGGACCATGGGGGTGGCGCTTCGGTTCTGAAGGGTTTCGTAGTTTTGTACTTCTTAAATCAAAGACATGTTATCTAAAAAACTTGAAAAAGCGCTCAATGAGCAGATCCGAATAGAAGCTGAATCCTCTCAAGTATATCTCTCCATGGCATCATGGGCAGAGGTCCAGGGTCTGGAGGGCGTAGCCGGATTTATGTATGGCCATTCCGATGAGGAACGTATGCACATGCTCAAATTGGTCAAATATGTAAATGAGCGGGGCGGACATGCCCATGTTTCGGAACTCAAGGCGCCAAAAACGGAGTTTGGGTCACTACAACAGATGTTCCAGCAACTCTATGACCATGAGATTTTTGTTTCCCAAAGCATTAATGAACTAGTTCACGTTACCTTACAGGAAAAGGATTATGCCACACATAACTTTTTGCAATGGTATGTAGCCGAACAATTGGAAGAGGAAGCATTGGCGCGTACTGTGTTGGATAAAATCAATCTTATCGGAAATGACAAGGGTGGACTTTATCTTTTTGATCGCGATATACAGCAAATCACCGTTGAAAGTGCCGCTTCGGATACCGCAGGGGAATAATTGTTGATAAATCTTTTATTTAGATTAAGTTAAAATAGTTATTTTTGGCCCGATCGATGCTCGAAGATGGGGAAAAAGAAAAAAGATATAAAGAAGAATTCCAAGGCCTTATTAAGGGAACTTCCTTTGACCAATTGCAAGGTTAAATGTTGCAAAAAGTATAAAAAGGGTGAAAATAAACGCTGTAAGCGATGCCCATGTTTTGACCTGCTGAAAAAAGTAGCATAAAAAAACCGCCATTTGGCGGTTTTTTTATTGTTCCTTTCTTTTCTTCTTTGGTAAATGTTGCACCACCTTGCTTTCCAACTGACCAAATAAGTCATCGCTATCCGAGAGTGATAAATACTCTTTTGCTTTTTCAAGATAGAGTGGACTATGGGTACAAGCACCGTCACAAGCCTGTATATGCTCCTGATAAGCTTGTTTTTTAACCCTCATATACACTAAATAAGCTGCAAAATTGGCTTTGCCCAACTGCCGTTCATAATTGCGTTGGTCCAACCAGTAATCCAATTCGTCCTGGGTACTCAGGTTATGAAGTCCTTGCTCGTAATGCGCATCGCGTTCCGCTAGGTTTTCGTAAAACCGTAACCCTTGGACGTGCACTCCCTCCTGCGACCAAGCCGTTAGGCTTAAACCGCTGATTAGGAAAACCAAAAGGATACGGGCAGTTTTCATAGCAACACTTTCTTTTATAATTGGACGCAACACCACCCCATTCGTTGCATCGACTTTCATTAAGTTATTGTTAAAATTGGGCAAAAACAAAGAAAGGGGGCAAGAGCCCCCTTTTCATCGATTATCCGTAACCTTGGTTTATTTTCCCAACATTAAAAGTTCATTACACTTAATTTCAGTCACATAGCGCTTTTCCCCTTCTTTGGTCTCGTACGATCGATTGATCAACTTCCCCTCAATGGCCACTTCCTTACCCTTTACAAGATAGTTTTCGGCAATCTCCGCAGTCTTGCCCCAGGCCACCACATTATGCCATTGCGTATCCGTAACCTTTTCGCCTTCGGTATTCTTATAGGTCTCATTGGTGGCCACTGAAAATTTGGCCAACTTGCTACCGCTTTCCAAAATGACTACTTCTGGGTCGTTACCCAGGTTTCCAATCAACTGTACTTTGTTTCTTAGTGAATTCATGATAAAAATTTACGTGTTAAACAGTTCATACTATCGAGCTTCATTGCATCGACAGGGCAAACTTATGGGAAGGAAAAAACGGGAATCGGTTATTAACCGATTGTTTTCGTTTGTAAACGGATGTTGTCGTTTGAAAAAAGTAAATATTAATACCTGTAAGGTAAATACCTTAATTCTTTTTCCGGTTCAGGAAGGTTTGTTCTTCGATTGATAGCGTCTGTAAATCCAAATGGCTAAAAGAGCAACTGCTGTCAGAACTGCACTGGTAACTAAGGTGGTAATTTCGTTTTGGGATTCCATTGTAGGGTTATATCCGTTGTAATTTAACAATTTATAGTCTCTTGACCATATAATTTTGCCAGTGTCTATGTTAACTGTTTCTCCCCACCTTCTTTTCCTATTTTAGAAAGATTTTACAATAAGTGTTCAAAATTCTCGTTTTGTAAGTGTATTCTTACTGGTTTAGTTAGGTTGATTTTGGGAAAGCAACTATAATAGAGTACAAACAATTATACTATAGGGATAAAGGTCGCCATGCCTTTATCCTTTTTTTATGTGATGTTTAAGTAGGCTCCGTGAAAAAAATCATCCTGGGACCAAAGAAAACTTTGGAATTCCTATTTTTAGGGAAAAGAAAAAATGATTCGCAGTACCCTTTTAGTTTTGCTGATATTCCTTGGATGTTTAACTTCCTGCAAGACCGACAAAAAAGAAAGCCAGACCTGGCAGACCAAAAAATTGGCCATCGAAAGCCAGGTTCATAATCAACTATTGGAAATTGAAAAAGAACAGGGCTGGGCACTTCTCTTTGATGGTGAGACTTTAAAGGGCTGGCATCTTTACAATAACTCGGATTCTACCCAACTTTCGGCATGGGAAGTAAGGGATGGCGCTCTTTTTTGCAACGCCACGGATGAAACCAGGGTGTTTGGCGATTTGGTGACCGATAAGGAGTACGAAAACTATGAACTGGTATTTGACTGGCAAATGGCACTTCGTGGAAATGGCGGGGTTTTTATCAATGTACAGGAGTCCACTGAATATACCGCCACCTATAAGACCGGACCTGAATACCAATTATTGGAACCGGCACATATGGATACCAAAACACCCCTTAAACGTCCGGGTTGCCTGTGGGGATTATCCCCTCAGCTAAACGTTGTGGAAGCCAATCCCACAGGGCAGTGGAACACTACAAAAATTGTTCAGCAGGATGGTAAAATTGAATTTTATCTCAATGGAAAACTCACCGCTAAAGAAGATTTGACTTCGAATGAATGGAGGGAAAAAATCGCTGGGTCAAGTTTTAAGGATTCTCCGGCTTTTGGTAAGGCCACCAAAGGGAAGATTGCGCTCCAAAACTGGTACTTTGAGACCTGGTTCCGAAATATGAAGATTCGCGAGCTTTAGTACGCTAGACGGTGCTCGCCATGGAATTTAGGTATTTAAAACTAGTCAAACCTATCCAAAACCGGAAGTTTACTCTACTCCTTTAGCCAATTCCTTTTTCTTCTTTCAATAGCTTGGCTTTAACCCGACTTAAGGAAACCGGGTCTACTCCCATATAAGAAGCTATATGTCGTTGTGATATCCTGCTTTGAAAATTGGGATATCTGTCTTGAAAAAATAGATATAGTTCCTTTAAGTTTCCAGTGGCCAATAGAACCTCCTTTAGGGATTTAGTCAGTAATTCCCTTTCGGAAACTATGCTTCCCAACATAAACAGGTCCTCGTAACCGTGTCGAAGCGCAGTAAACTTCTTCTCATCAAACACCACAACTTTACTCAACTCCAAAGCTTGGATATTCAATATGCTTTTTCCATTGGACTGTCTGGCAAAAGCAGGCATCACAAAATTACCCTCCCTGTAAAACGAAGCCGAGTACTCCTTGCCCTCATCGGTTATATGAAAACTTCTTAATACGCCTTCAACAACAAAGACTTCGTAGTTAAAATGCTCTCCCTGAGTCGCTAAATTTTGGTTTTTCCGAATCATTTTCTCCTCTCCTATTTCACAAAGTGCTTCCCAAGTAATTCTGGTTAAGGGGAAAATCAAGTCAAGCTGTTTTTTGATCATATCATTCATAGCGCTTCTTATCCGCCATATCTTAACCGAGGTTAATGAATTGGCAGCTGAAAATTACAATATTTACAACATGATTGAAAAGACACCCAAGTTGGTAACTTTTGTGGCTCTCTTCTTTTTTCTGATACCCTCACATTGGGCCAATGGCCAGGATGGTTCAGGAAAAGAGCATGCTGTTGTTAACATTGAGCTTCAGTTTCCGGAAAATTGGAAATCTAAAACCGGTAGAAAAATTACCCTCCCCATAAAAATCTTCAAAACCACAAACGAAAATCCATCTTCCCCTATTTTTTGGCTCAATGGGGGTCCGGGACAATCCAATCTAGACTACAATCCTCCCCCTGAGTTGTTGGAAAACCACGATATCATCTTAATGGGGTACAGAGGTGTTGATGGGTCGGTACAACTTGAATGCCCCGAAGTGAATTCGGCCCTAAAGGGAACAGGTAATGATTTGCTATCCAAAGAGTCGGTAGGGCATATAATAGGTGCTTCCAAAGAATGTGCTAATAGGTTAATGAACGATGGTATTGACCTCAATGGTTTTACCATAGAACAAGTACTTTTTGATATCAGCGCTGTGTGCAAACATCTAAACCTAGAAAAGATAAACCTTCTAAGCGCAAGCTACGGCACCAGGGTTGCGCTATTATATGGTAAGTTCTACCCTGAGGATGTCCACAGATCCGTGATGATCGGCGCCAATCCCCCAGGCAATTTTGTCTGGGAACCAACTACAATTGCATGTAAAATCAGGGACTACGATTTGATCTGTCAGAAAAATGCTTATTGCCAAGGCAAAACAAAGGACTTGACCAAAACCATTGAAAAAGTGCTTCAGGAAATGCCGGATTATTGGTGGTTTGTTCCCATTGACCCCGGAAAAGTCAAGGTTGTAAGTTTTGGAATGTTATATCATTCAGATACGGCCAAGCAAGTAATTGACGCCTTTTTAGCGGCTAGTGAAGGAGACTATTCCGGAATAGCGCTGATGTCCATAGCTTATGATTATGTGCTGCCCAACATGATGGTTTGGGGCGATTTTTTATCAAAGGGTATGATCGATTATGATCCATCACGAAATTATTGGGAGGAATTTACCGCAGACACCAATTCATTGGGTTCCCCGATGTCTGCCCTGTTTATGGATGTCGGAAGCGCGTGGCCTGTTGAACAACCTTCTCGTGAGTATTCAAAAATTGGTCCCTCCAGTGTATCAACCCTAGTGCTAAGCGGAGGGTTGGACTTCTCCACCCCTCACGAAATTGCACAGAAAGAACTAATGCCATTGCTTTCCAATGGAAAACAGGTGGTTTTTGAAGGTAAAGGCCATGTTTCAGACTTGTTATATCGCACCGAAATAAAACAAGGTATTAAGGATTACTTTTTAACCGGTATGGTAGCGTTCCAAAAGTTGGAAGGTTTTGGAACATTTAAAGTAGATAACGGATTTCCAAAAATTGCGAAAATTTCCTTGGCAGTTTTGGTTTTAGTCTCCCTGTTAATCGTATTCTTTTGTTATAAACTTGGTCGAAAGTTGCTTGCGCGGAAAGGTCATGTGAGGATGTTTAAATCATAGTCACCGAACTTAAATTGTTACTTCCGCAATAGAGATTAACTAATGATATTTAAAGAAGAATTCTAGAGCGTTTATGGTTTCAATCTATATCAACATCTTTACCATTGCCATTACGCTGGTCTTGCTGTTCATACTGTCTATTCTTCCTGTAAAGAAAAAGGAGCGGACCATCTACATGACCCTTTTGTTTGCGGCATTGTTGGTGCATCTAGGTAGTGAACTTCTATATTTGCTCAAAGTATTTGAACCGGTTGTATATTCGATTTTTAGTGTTGGTGCCGTACTTATTTTTGGACCTACTTTCTATTTTCATGCTAGGGAACTTAGTGGTCTGTCCACTAAAAATTTTTTATGGCATATAGTTCCTTATCAGCTGGGAGGGGGAGTTATTTGGTTCCTTCTCTTTACCAAAATATGGCTGGTTCCGCAATGGTTCCTGAGCACCTACTACGGCTCGATCCTTCTCATTTATTTTTTGCGGACCTTGGACGTTCGTATAAAGAACCCGCGGAAAGAACACAGTTCGTGGAGAAAGTCCATTGAAATTGGTTTCGGGATACTATTGATTCTCCTGATATCCGAAATCATCTGGTTGAACTTTTTTAATACTACCAAGTACATCGCCATACAGTACTTTAACTCAAGCCTCAACCTGTACTCCATACTTTTTATGGTAATTGTGATTAAACAGATAATCACCAATCCTAATTTGTTTTCCCGAGCTCAGTTAAGGATACCTTACGAGCACGATAGTTTTCCCATCAACGAATCACAACTGCAATTGATCGTTCAGTATGTAGAGGTTGACAAAACGTTTAAAGATTCTAACCTAACCCGCAGAATGATTGCCAATTCCACCGGTTTGACCATTAACCAGATTTCAGAGATCATCAACAAAGCCTTCAAGAAAAACTTCAATGATTGGATTAACGATTTAAGAATAGAAGAGGCGAAGACTTATCTAGAAAAATCGGAATTGAACATCAAGGAAATCTATTATGAAGTAGGGTTTAATTCCAAATCTGCCTTTAATACCGCATTTAAAAAACGGTTGGGCACAACACCATCAGCATACAGGGCCAATGCATAATTGAGCCATACTACCAACCCTTAAGAAAAGGGTACTGAATGCTACGACAGAACCCGTATTGGTCATTTATCTTTTTTATTTACGAAACAACAAATAGTGAATTTAAGAAGATGAATAAAAAAATCACCTTGGCGCCAATAATCAGTTTGTTATTCATATCATGTTCCTCGGACAGCAGTCCCGAAGAACCCGAGAACAATCCCGAAGTTTCTTCAGTTGAGGTCAGCACTTATTCCTCTATAACCGCTCCCGATGCCCTGGAACTGGATGATTCAGGAAACCTATTTGCTGCAAACTACGGGCAATCTCAGGTATACAAAATTGAACCTGACCGAACTGTGTCCACTTTTCTTACCGATCAACCTGGTGCCGCAGGAATGGCGTTTGATAGTGAAGGATATATGTACTTGGCCCGATATGACAATGCGGATATCGTTAAAGTATCTCCTGATGGCAGCAACGTAGAAGTTTTTGCTGAGGAAGTTGCCGCACCCATAGAAGTTGCTTTCGACTCGGAAGGCAATTTGTACACCAACAACAATGTGAACAATTTCATCACCGAGATAGATTCAGACGGGAACAAGAGGATAAGATCCTTGAATGTTTTCAACAACAGTAGTTTGGCAATTGATGACCAGGACAACATTTTCGTCTCTGATTATACCTCCGGTAGGATTTCCCGGATAGATGCTGAAACAGGCAATAGAAGCACCTTTACCACAATCCCAATCTCCCAGGACGGCATAGGTTATATCATATTTTCCAATGGAAAATTTTATGCCACTGCCATATCGGATAATGTTGTCTACGAGATAGATCAAGATGGAACTTCCAAAATCATAGCCGGTAAAACAGGTGTTTCGGGAACAATGGATGGCAACGGAAACACCGCTACGTTTAGCAATCCCATTGGTATTGCGGCATCCAAGGATGGTAAAACACTTTTTATAGGCCAGTCTGGGGCCATACGAATGGTGACAGGTTTCTAGAGCTAAAGTCACAAGTTGGCACAAACAGTAGCATTATGACAAAAAAACGAATCATATCTTCAGAAAGAGGTACATGGCTTAGTAAAAAGGTGTTGGGGAAAGTAATCCTAATTTTAATGATTTCAATTGCTTCAGGCTGTTCAAGTGATAATCCACGCAAAAATACCAGTAGCGAATCTCTGTGTACCGATTATCCGGATTGGACGCTTTCCCCATATGCCCTGCCCTATCCTGTTGGGGTTGAATATCGGATATCACAAGGTAACTGCACAGCGTCCAGTCATCAAGGAACTTTGAGATACTCCTACGACATAGAAATGCCATTTGGAAGCGTGGTGACATCTGCTAGAAAGGGTGTGGTCCATGCAATTCGCATTGGCCAACCAGAAGGGACCAGGGGCTTGACGGCTTCAAACTGGATTCAGATAAGACATGAAGACAATATGATCAGCGAGTACGTTCACCTGGCTCCCAACAGTAATAGGGTCCAGGTGGGGGATTCGATTATTAAAGGCGACACCTTGGCCCTAACCGGGGACACAGGCGATGTGGGAACATGGCCCCATTTACATTTTGACATATCCCCTTGTGGTAACAACTTAACCTGTGGTACGGCACCCATTACCTTCCGTAATACCCGTACAAACCAAAATGGGTTGCGGGAAAATGAGCGTTATAAAGCCTTAGAGCATAAAAATTGAGGGGAAATCATCAGACATCTTAAGGTTTCCTTCTGTTCACATATTTCGATTGAAAACACCTAATATCTCATGAAAAAGGATATTCTTTTTTGCCTAATCTTATTGAATTCCATTATCCTATGTAGCCAAGAATACCATAGGACCATTCCGTTCACCCATACTCCTCTGTACGTATTTCGCGGAGGGCATCCGTTTCATGGGGAAAAAAATACTATAGCGCTGTACCGTTTCAATTATGAAAATGATTCCCTTAAAAGTGTGAATTACCAAATTAATGAACAGATAAAACCATTGTACGAAAACTATACCTGCAGTGATTTTGTTTGGGCACCCATAAACCTTTTTGAACATGAAGACCATACAATCACCATCCAACACCTGGACTATTTGGGAAATCCAACAAACACAAATCCGGCAATATCAGTATACACCAAGGACGAGCATGGTAAGACAGTCGGACTTAAATACTTTGACCAAAACGGTTTGCCAACGGAATATAGAGGCATCCATGAATACAAATGGGAGTATCTTAAAAATGGGATTGGGGAAATAAGGTATTCCAAAAATCAAAAACCTATGCCTATGAACAGCTGGTTTCCTTACAACTGGGTCATCCTAAATTTTGATGACCATAAAAACATAAAATCGATTTTGACCACAGGTCCCGGTTGGGAGCTCCAAGAAGATGCCGTTGCCATAGATTTTGCTGTCCATAAAAAAGAAATCGTACACTGGTCTGCCACTAAAGCAGGTTCTGGTGACCGCACAAATAAGACCGGACCCAAAATCGCTGAAGCCCATTATGACTTTAATGAAAATGGGTATCTCATACGCACACGATTTTATGACACTGATGGAAAACGAACAAAATCTGCGTGGGGCCATAAAGGATTTGAAAGAACCTACAATCCTCAAGGGAACCGATTAAAGTACCATTTCATAAATGAGCAGGACAAAATTGAACTTTCAGAGGATAGAGGATATAGCGGGCAAAAATTTATATGGGATAAGGAAGGTAGGTTCAGACTAGAGACCTACTATATGAACGAAAAAGGGAATCCCGCATTTAGAAACCAAAGAGGATATGCGGGTATACGGTATTTGTATGATCACACGGGTAAAAAAATTGGCGAAATCTACAAGGATGAAAAAGGGAACATTCTGAGGACAGAAAGTGCCAAATCATTTATTCTTGTAGAGGATAGCGATGGAAAAACGAAAAAAGTGATTTTGTAAACCAATGCTGTGTTTTAATCCGAAAGTCCACAAAAGTGGGTGTAAAATAGTCAAACGGTTTTATTTTTTTTATGCCCATTTGCCTTATACCGAACCTCAATTTTAGGGTTGATCCGTCTCAGATGTTCTATAAATCCAGACTTGTCTTTGGGAGATATCAGGATGTCCTTGTTTGCTCCATAAACAACATTAAGTCGGTCCAAAGATATGGCCGGACCACTGATTGGACTATTGGTTTCTGAAACCCTAGTGATGGCACCAATTTCTATTTTCTTCTGGACCAAAAAACCACATTGGACGTGCAGCCAATTTCCATCAATCGTATAATGCGTTGAAGCAAAAAGGTATAAGATGAAAATCAGCACAGCCAAATTGATGCCTATAGCGGGCCATATTGGTGGTGAGAGCAACGGAATGGTTGAACCAATGAGTACCAGCAGAATAAGTCCCAGCAACCCAATCCCAATCTTTGATGGATACTTTTTCATTTTTAGTCCTTGTAGTTTGCAAAAGTTCCGGCGCAAACGAATACCACAGTGCTTTAAATTTACCCAAAAACGAATTAAAGTTGCCCCATAATCGGTAATTTCCTTAACCGTTTTCCCGTAGCGGCAAAAATGGCATTGGCCAAGGCCGGAATCGCTGGTGGTAATGGAGGTTCTCCCAAACCCCTAGGTGACAAGTCGTTTTCAATAAACTCAACATGTACCTCTGGAGCGTCCTTCATTCGAATCCATGGATAATCATGAAAATTGGATTGTTCGGCAGCACCATCCTTAAAACTAATTTCTCCGTAAAGGGCAGCGCTAAGACCTTCAAGAATTCCCCCCTCCACTTGGGCCTGGGCACCGGAAGGATTCACCACAATACCGCAATCCACAACCGCATCTACACGAATAATCCTCAAATTGTTGGATGCATCCACTTCCACGGTCACTACTTCGGCAATAAAGGATCCGGCTCCCTTCCGAGCAGCAAACCCTCTTCCTTGTCCCTTGGGCAAAGGTGTATCCCAATTACTATTTTGTCGCACCTTCTCAATCACATGGATAAACCGGGTTGCATCAAATTCGTAGTCCCCCACCACGGGAACCATTCGCGCCGGACCAATAAACTTTAAAAAATAATCAATGGGATCCATGTCTTGGGCATGGGCCAGCTCATCCAAAAAACAATGCACAGGAAACGCATTGGCCGAAGCGGCAACCGCCCGCCATTGACCTAGCGGAATATCGCTCAACACATGACCATACTCCAGTTGAAGGTTGGGCACAAAACCGGCCGGGAAATCGTATTCATCAATTTCAGTGCCCGCAGGTCCCCCTTCCCTACCCAAACTGGTCTTACGGGATGCATTGGCCAAAATATGCTGCCAGCCTATGACGTGTCCATCCGAGTCTAGGGAAGCGGCCATTTTATGAACGCTCCCGGGGCGGTACCAATCGTGCTTGATATCGTCCTCACGGGTCCATGTGAGCTTTACAGGTCTTCCCATTTTTTTGGATAAAATCGCGGCGTCCATTGCATAATCCACATAGTACCGTCTTCCAAACCCACCTCCAATTCTTGGAATATGGATTTTGATTTGTTCAGGTTCCAGGTCAAATAATTTAATCAAACCGTTTTGCAGTGCCTCCGGATTTTGGGTGGGTGCCCAAACCTCACAGACTTCCTCACGAAAGTCCACAGTACAGTTCATGGGTTCCATAGTAATATGGGCCCAAAACGGAACTTCATAAATGGCCTCTGTATATAATGCTGCATTCCGCCGAGCCTTATGGATGTCACCATCTTTTCGCTCTATCGAAGTGTCCGAAAGTTGGCTATGGAAACGCTGGAACAGCTCCTCGGAGTTTTCGTTCCTCAATCCTTCGTTGTCCCATTCCACCTCCAACTTTTCAGCTCCCTTAAACGCAGCCCAGGTAGAATTGGCCACCACGGCAACCCCATTGACAAAATTTGGGCTGTTGGCGGCCAATAATCGTCCGCCATGCTCCGCATTGTTCAATTCGATCACCTCCAACACACCTTGCGTGGCCTTGGCTGCGGTAGCATCAAAACTTTTTACACGACCTTCAAAAACCGGATTTTTTCGCACCGAAGCATATACCATATTGGGCAATTTTATGTCAATTCCAAAAGTGGACGACCCTGTAACAATAGCGTCCAAATCGGTTTGAGGCGTAGCCTTTCCAATGATATCATAGGTTTCCATGGGCTTGAATTCAACCTCTTCGGGCAATTCCACCAAAGCAGCTTCCTCTAGCAAGTCCTCAAAGGGAATGGAACTCCCCGATGTGGCATGGATCACCTTATTGTTTTTTGCGATTAGCTCTGCCTCAGGGAGGTTCATTTGTTTTGAGGCCGCTTCGAGAAGGGAATACCTTACTTGTGCACCTGCCTTTCGCATTAAATCCCAGTTGAGAATGATGGCGTAGCTGCCTCCTGCCCATTGTTCATCATATTTTTTATCAAAATCGGCTTGTTCCACTTTGACCTTGTTCCAATCGGCACCCAGTTCCTCGGCCAAAATCATAGGCAAGGAGGTTTTGACGCCCTGACCAATCTCCGGGTTTTTAGCAATCAATGTCACCCATCCATCCGTATCTATTTTGATGAGCGGAGAAAACTCATGCGTTATCGCGGGTTCCTTTTCCGTGAGACAGGATTGCAATTGAACCCCAACAAGGAGGGCCCCACTTGCCGTTGCCGTCAATTTTATAAAATCCCTACGCTGCATTGCTATTTTCATGGTTTAATCCTTTTGATTTCTTCCTTTTCTTCCAATTGATAAATGGCATTGACCTCCAAGTTTGAAAAGGATTGTTGTATTCCAGAGGGCCAGTCGACCTCCAATTTCTCAATGTGCTGCTTGGCTGGAATCCCGAAATGGATTTCAGGAGAATTTTCACTGCCATACCCTGTTTCCCTAATGGCATAACGGGTCTGTTGGCTTCCATCGGTAAGGGTAAGGGTCAACCAGCTCCCAATACCGAACGTATTTGAGATGGTTCCCCTCAGTCTAATTTTCATCCATTGATTGGACGTGTTTTGATTGCGATAATAATCGTTGGGTTCTGCCTCACCGCCCCAATTGCAGACATAGAGATCTAAATCGCCGTCATTATCAAAATCACCTGAGGCGGTACCAGCCGAAATATGTGGGTCAACCGCTGGCAAAGCATGGTATTCCCTTTGAAATTCCCCATTTGAAATCCCTGAAAACAAAAAATTCTGTATTTCAGGGTATCCCTCGGTGCCATTGGCCACATATAGATCTAAAAAGCCATTGTTGTCAAAATCGCCCCAGGTTTGCCCTTTGGAAGGACGGTGAATTTCGTAAGCGATGGTATTATCGGAACGTTTCTTGAACCTACCCTCACCTTGATTTTGGTACAGGGCGTTTTCATCAGAAATGGAAACATTCGTCACATAGATATCCAAATCATGGTCATAGTCGTAATCCACAAGGGATAGGCCATAAGAGGCATTCAATTCCTCGACCCAAATCCCCTCTTTCTGTTCCAAAAAGATGTTGTTTTCTGAGCTTAAATAAAGATAGTTTCGATGTTTTGCAGTTACCCTGCCGTTTTCCTTAATCACAAAATTGGCCACGTACAGGTCGAGTTTCCCATCTCCATTCAAATCGCCCCATACGCAGGACCTGCCATCACCCTTGTTACCAATCCAAGGTCCTTTTAAAATGCGTTTAAAGCCATCATCACCCAAATTCTGATACAATTGATCATCCTCGCCGTCCCTATTTACTACAAAAACGTCCATATCCCCGTCCAAATCATAATCGCACCAACATGCTCCTGGGGAATTTGTTACATCTGAGGTCAATTCCCCCGAATTGCCTTTGGTGAAATTCCCTTTACCGTCATTCAGATAAAGTAAATTGGGAGTTCCGAATTGGGTGGTGAAAAACAAGTCTAAATCGTAATCTCCGTCCACATCAACCGTATGCACTGACTCACTCCAAGCCGACACATTGTTTTCCGCGACAAACACTTGTTTAAACTTATTTCCATGATTGAAATGAATGGCGTTTCCAAGTGGTTTAAGTGAATCCACTTGATTGGCCACCACAATATCCAAAAGTCCATTTCCATCCAGATCTGCTACGGCAACACCCCTTGATCCCTGCGGGATGCTGTCCAAGTCCAGCGCATCAAATTGGAACTCTTGCCCAATGGCATGGTTCAGAAGGAGACTTAAAAAACAAACGGAAATGAAGGAAAGTCCACAACGTCTTTTGCCCATAATAGAAAGGGATAGATTGATGAATTCGCACGGGCCATTCGACCCGAAATCTTATCTCATAAACTTACCCAATACTTGGAGAGCTGAGGTTTCAATGCAGTAAACCGACGGGGATTTGATAGTGAACGGCGTTAATGGGTGCGGTCCTTGAAAAAGCGCTTGACCTCCTTGATGTAGTTTTTACTGACCCGCTTGCGGGTTCCGTCCTTCATGACCACCTCTAGGGTACTTCCATTTCCTCTAGCCAGTTCAGAAACCTGGTTTAAGTTGATGATGGTGGACCTATGGATTTTTTGAAACATCCGTTCTGGAAGGACCTCAAGAAAAGATTTTAAAGGCTTTCGCATAACAAAAATCCCTTCGGAAGTAAAGAGTTTGGTATAATAATTCTCCGCGGCCAAAAGATGAATTTGTGAGGGTTCGCAAAAGACGGTATTTCCGCCTCTAGTAAGTTCCAGGAGCACGGGGGGTTCCATTTTTTCCGCCCCAGAAGTTCTTAGTTTATCAATAATAAACCAGACCAGTCCCATATCAATGAGGGTCCAAAAAATGAAAAAGTAGCGGTATACCCCAAATTTGGAGCCCTCTAAATGCAAGTAAGGACTCGTATTTGAACTCAGCCAAAAGAACCATCCAAAATGGAGCACAATCAAGACCAAACCGGTCCCTGTTAGCAAGAAAAGACCGCTTTTTTTAGTCCTACTCCATTTTTCCAAACCTTGCAATGCCATAAACCCGAATAGCCAGGGCATCCAAATACCAACTTGCCAGAGCACCACTTCGTACACTTCTACCTGGTCCCTTGTGGCATATTCCCGCCAATAGATCAATACCCCAAGTGCGGTAGCAATGGCTACAATAAGTCCGGTAAAATTTTTGATTTTCATTTGATGCAAAGCATTTGCATAAAGTTACTAAGTCCTTTTAATTTTTCCACTTTTTCGGAATCCCTTGCTAAATTTATAGTTCGGGTTCATATCCGCAAGAATCGGGTTTTACCCCCCGAACGGCCTTAATAGTTTTGACCCAACAAAATGAGTACATCATGAATGAACAGGAAAACATCAATTACGAGCGAATTGCAAAGGCCATTACCCATATCAAGGACAATTTTAAGGAACAACCATCCTTGGATGAAATTGCCGAACAAGTACATTTGAGCCCCTATCATTTTCAACGCATGTTCAAGGAGTGGGCAGGGGTCACCCCAAAACAGTTTCTAAAATATACTAGTGTGCAGCATGCCAAATCCCTCTTAAAGGAAACCAATGCCACACTTTTTGATACCGCAATGGAAACCGGGCTTTCCGGCCCAAGCAGACTGCATGATCTTTTCATTTCGATTGAGGGCATGACGCCTGGGGAATACAAGAACGATGGTGAAAATTTGACCATTAATTACAGCTATGCCCAAAGTCCGTTTGGATTGGTCACCATCGCCTCTACTCCAAAAGGACTATGTCATGTAGCCTTTATTGAGGATGAGGAAAAGGGGCTGTACGAGTTAAAACAACAGTTCCCAAGGGCCACTTATCACCAAAGGGTGGATCAAACCCAGGTGAACGCCCTGATGATCTTTGCCAACGATTGGAGTCAGATTCCCGAAATTAAACTGCATCTAAAAGGGAGTGATTTTCAAATAAAGATTTGGGAATCCCTTTTGAAAATTCCAAAAGGAAAACTGTCCACCTATGGGGCCATAGCCAAGGAAATTGAGCAACCCAAAGCCTCCCGGGCTGTTGGAACGGCCATTGGAAACAACCCCATCGCCTACTTAATTCCTTGCCATCGAGTGATTCAATCATCTGGGCAAATGGGAGGGTACCGATGGCACCCTACACGCAAAACCGCAATTATTGGCTGGGAAGCCGCCCAAACACACCTATAGCATATGGAATACATGAAGAAAAACGATTGGGACAGTCTTCAAAGAGGGTTGTCTCAAAAGGGATATGCCCTCATGGAAAATGTTTTAACCCATGATGCCTGTAAGTCCTTAATTAAAGATTTTGGGGTTGACCATCTGTATCGTAAAACCGTGGAGATGGAACGCTATAGGTTCGGATTGGGTAAGTACCGGTATTACACCTATCCCCTTCCAGATGCAATTGCAGCTATTCGGGAGCAGGTATATCCCAAACTTGTACCTATTGCCAACCAATGGATGCAGCAATTAAAAATGGAAATTTCATATCCGGAGGAACTTGTTGAGCTAAAGCAACTGTGTGCGGAAAAAGGACAAAACTTGGCCACTCCTTTAATCTTGAGCTATGGAAAAGGCGGACATAATACACTACATCAAGATTTATACGGGGAGGTCTATTTTCCCATGCAAGCAGTTCTTTTTCTGAATGAATATGGAAACGATTACCAAGGAGGAGAGTTCGTACTTACCCAACAAGTCCCAAGGGCGCAAAGCAAACCTATTGTCCTGCAACCCAAACGGGGATCCATGCTGGTTTTTCCGACCAACTATAGGCCCATATTGGGTAAAAGAGGACATTACCGGGCCAGCATGAGGCACGGCGTGAGCGAGGTGCATTTCGGTGAACGTTACACCCTCGGTGTTATTTTTCATGATGCAGCTCAATAAGATGATCAGCCATGCTGCATTATCCCCAACGGAGTTATTTCATTTATTGAAACAGGGGGACATCAAATGGGCCGGAAACCGAAAGCTCAAAATCTATGGGACTTTGAAGTGCAAATCGGGAAAGCGAATGAAAAAGGAAAACCGGGTGTTCTTCAATTCTGAAGAAGACGCCATTGCCAACGGGTATAGACCCTGCGGACATTGTATACGCGAAGCATACAGGTCGTGGAAGGCTGGCATGAAAACCTAATGCAATAGAACCGCAAGTTTCGGATTGTATACAGGTTTGGCTTCAACCAACTTGCCTTCTAAACCTGAACCACATGAAATCCTTTTTTATTTTAGCCATGACCGTGCTTCATATAGGATATGGTCAACCCCCTATTACAGAACAACTGCAGTTGATTGAGATCTCGGAACACCTCAACAATCCATTTGATCTAATTGGTGAACTTCAAAGTTTAGATTCCCAGGACCACCTAGCTTTGATTACTTTTTCAAGGACGACAGGGAAATTGCTAGAGTATTGC
>JBCCUY010000007.1:0-27249 GCA_039196145.1 Bacteroidota bacterium | reverse complement strand
GGTAACAGGGGCATTTTTGGTTTACCTGAGCTCCTCCCAACATATTTTTGAAAATCAATATGACCTTAAGGAGGCATTTCCATATATTTTTGCTGGATTGGCCATTTCCATTGGACTTTCCACATTTATGAATGGAACTTTGGTAATGCGATTTGGTATGCGCAAATTATCACTTTTAGCTTTGACGGCTTTCTGTCTTATCGCCATCCTATATGTGGTATTGTTTTGGGGAATGCCCAATCCCAGCATTGTGGTTTTGGTGGGTTTCCTTTCGCTGCAATTCTTCTGTTTGGGCTTTATGTGGGGGAATTACCGCTCCATAGCCATGGAACCAATTGGACATATTGCAGGTATTGGTGCCGCGATCAATGGATTTATCTCAACTTTGTTGGCCATTCCGATAGCTACATTTATTGGAGAATTTATCGCAGATACAGTTTGGCCGCTTTTCGCAGGTTTGGCCATATGTGGGATTGTTTCCTTGGGGATTGTAATACTTACCAAAAAACCGAAACCGGTGGCAGTGACCCCTTAATCGGTGTTGGGATAAAAAATTACCCCACTGCAAGAATCCTCCTTGGCTCCAGTTACAGAACTTAGTACATTGGTTTTGTTTTGAAGACGAAGTACTCCCATTAGAGCAAAAACCAATGCTTCTTTATAGGCGATGAGCTCTTTATTGGGCACTACAACTTCAATCTGGCTGCCCAGAGCAGCCTGAAGGGTATCCATAAAAAATTGGTTTAAAGCACCTCCACCAGTGGCAAAAAGCTTTTGTGGCTCGGCTGTTCTATACTTCTTTACCTGAACTGCAATTTGCTTGCAATTGTGATGGATGAAAGTGTGTAGCAAGTCCTCGTTGGAAATATTGGAGTTTTGAATTAGGGGTACAATTTCCCAAGTAAACCATTCATAACCTGTTGATTTTGGATATGGAAGTCTATAGTATTCCAAAGCATTAAGTTTGGCCAATAAAACATTATCCAGTTGACCTGAGCGTGCCATTTTTCCGTTGTCGTCATACTCCAATCCCATTTTTCTGGTGATAAAGTTCAAAGGCATATTGGCCAATCCGATATCATAGGCAATTCGTTTCCCATCTTTTTCAAACGACATATTACTGATGCCTCCAAGATTAAGACAGAAATCATATTCATGAAAAAGTAGCTGGTCTCCTATGGGCACCAAAGGGGCTCCTTGTCCCCCTAGGGACACATCCGTTGTCCTAAAATCGCAAACCACTTGTATGCTGCTGGAATTTGCCAACTGTTGCCCATCACCGAGTTGAAAGGTAAAGCCATCTTCCGGCCTATGGTGCGATGTATGTCCATGACTGGAAATAAAATCCACTTCCAGTTGTTCGTCCTCAATAAATTTTTTGGCTTGCTGACCTAACCAAAGTCCATAATCAAGATGCAGCTGGTCGTGTTTTTCTTCGGAGATATGAATCGCGTTTTTGAGCTGTTCCCAAAGCGTTTTTTCATAGGAGATTTCACGAGTAGCTTCTATGGAAAATTGCCATTGGCCTTCGGATTGCCAGAGATGGCAAAGTGCTAAATCCAGCCCATCCAAAGATGTACCGGACATCATTCCCAAGACTTTATAAATACTCATGTCCGTTTTTGTATTTTAATGATAAGAGAAACAGGTTTTTGTTCATCGTTAAGGACTTCCTCGATAAAAAACTTTGAATTCGGTAGTTGCCCTAGAACCGTTATCCAATCCTCAAAAGTTCTTGCATACCAGGCATGTCCATCCTTAAAATTACCGGGAAGGCCTTTCCAGGAATCGTTCAGCCACTGACTTACATAAGGAATTTCATTTTGTAAAAGAAAATAGGGATGCAAGGTCTGAATTAGGATACTTCCGTTGGAACTAAGTTGGCCCAAAGTGTTCTGCAGTAATATTGGGAGCCCATCCTTCAGATAAAGACAAAAATTAAAAACCGCACAATCAAATAATCCTCCTGGAATGGTTTTATCTGCTATGATATCCTCAAAAGTAAACACACGGTAAGTTTCAGAACCTTGTTTTTGGGCTTCCAAAATCAAGTCTTCAATGGCGTCCAAACCCACAGCTTCAATTCCGAGTCCGCCAATTTTTCGAGTCAACCAGCCTTCCCCACAACCAATATCTACCAATTTATTGCTGTTGAGTTTTCCTATAGCTTCAACAATGGCGGCATTAGTGAATTTTCTGGAGGCAATGCTGTTCTCCTGCATAACCTTTATCCATTCTGAGGCATTCTGTTCCCAAGATGAAATAATCTTATCTGTCATAGATGCAAGGTTTTGAGTTGAACGGGAAGCTTGCCCGGAGTCTCTGCATTTCCTATAAAATGCTCAAAGGCTATTTCCTGAAATTCTTGAAAGTTTTGGTAAACGATGATAAGCTCCGAAGCTTTGGAACAGTCTAAAATATCCAGTACGTATGGATTCCCAAAGAGATATACCACAGAGTTTTTTAGGCTCAGGATTTCGTTTATCAAGTGCAAAATTTCAGATGAAAAACCAAAATTGTCCTTTGGTTTTACTGCCGGGGGGAAGATGGCCAAAACAACCTTTTGACTACTATCATAATGGTTTTTCATGTCCTCCAAAATCTCTAGGGAAAGATGGACATGCTTTTGGTCAAATGCATTTTCAATTTTTTGAGAGAACAGGTTTTTGGATGGATTCCCAACGGAGAGATTCAAAAAACGTCCCTCTCGTGCTTGTACAAAGGTATCTTGGTTTGAAATGTATGATGTAAGTGATTGCTTGGCCAGTTTTTTGTTCAGCGAATTATGGTGATATTCAATATTATTTTCTTTTCCTTTTTCAGAAAAGGCTTTTTCCTTGAGCGCCCAAATTCTTTTAAAACTTGCTTCGATGTAATCTGGAGCGGCACTTGACAATATCTGGCTTATCCCTTCGGGCGGGTTTTCGGAAAAACACATCATATCCATTCCTGCATGGAAAGCTGCGGCCTCCAGAGTTCCTTTTTCAGGGTAGTTTTTGGAAACGGCATGCATGTTCAACGCATCCGAAATAACAACTCCTTCGAAACCAAGTTCGTTTCGGAGCAATTCCGTGATGATGGGATATGAGGTGGTAGCCGGATTTCCAGAGTCGTCCAAGGCTGGAACGGACAAATGTCCCACCATTACCGAATCCACGCCTTCATCAATAAGTACCTTGAATGGATATAGTTCATTTTGAAGCAACTTTTGCTTGGATTTATCAATTACAGGGAGTCCTAAATGGGAGTCTGTTGCCGTGTCCCCGTGACCAGGGAAGTGCTTGATGGAATTTAAGATGCCGGATTTGGTCATTCCCTTTAGATACGCATTTGTTTTGCTCAAGACTTTTTCCTTGTGGTCTCCGAAGGAACGGTAACCAATCACGGGATTTTCAGGATTATTGTTGATATCAGCCACAGGACTCAGGTTCCAATGTATCCCAACTTGCAGGCAGTCCATTCCAATTTGCCATCCTACCTGTTCGATAAGGTCCTCATTACCCTGGATTGCACCTAGTGTTATTGCATAAGGATATTGTGGCGTGTTTTCTATCCGCATAGCCAATCCCCACTCGGCATCAATGGCTATCAGCAGGGGAATTTTTGCTGCTTTTTGATACCGGTCTATAAGTTGTTTTAATCGATCGTAACTGTTTTCGTTATAGACCACTTTCTTTTTGCCCTCAAAATTGGTGGCAGCGCTAGCCCTGCTATGAAAGAAGCAGATTGCTCCAATATGTTGTGTGCGTATGAGATGTTCCAGACTTTGAACCTCCTCTTCGGTATCGTTTATGAAAGCCGCGGGCATAAATAATTGTCCCACCTTTTGGGCCAGCGTCAGCTTCATGGTTGCTTCGTGATATGTGAAAAAGGAATCATTCATTGGAAACGGCGGTTTTTTTCCCATAATCGGATGGATACTTTAAAAATCTCAGCAACAAAAAGGCAGGTAGGGCAGCAATCACTACCCAAACAAAGAAACCATCATATCCGAGCCATTCCTGAATATAACCACTGAGCATTCCGGGCAACATCATCCCCAATGCCATAAAACCGGTTGCGATGGCGTAGTGGGAAGTCTTTGAAGCCCCTTCAGCGATGTATATGAGATAAATTAAGAAAGCAGCAAAACCGAATCCATAGCCAAATTGCTCTAAAACCACGGTTCCCACCACGGCATATAGACTTGTAGTTTGCGTAATGGCGAGAAGTGCATAGAGTAGATTTGGAATATTAAGGGCCAAGAGCATGGGAAGCATCCATTTTTTGAGTCCATCCCTTGATATCAGGATACCCCCTAAAATGCCTCCGAGCGACAGCATGATCACACCAACGGTACCATAGATGGTTCCAACTGCTTCCGTGGAATAGGCAAGGCCTCCAACTTCTTTGGTATCCAGTAGGAAAGGCGATGCCATTTTAACCAGCTGGGATTCACCCAAGCGATAGGTAAGTATAAACAATATGGCCAAACCAATCTGTTTTTTTCTAAAGAATGTATAAAATACCTCCCAAAAACTTGATGGTTTTTCAGGGTTCTTGTTTGAGGTTTTTTCAAATTTGGGACAGGCCAAAAGGTTGGAGAGGGTCAAAACCAACATTAGGATGGCCGCACATATCATAGTAAAGGACCACGCCTTGGTATTATCCCCATACTTCTGTTCCAAAAAACCCGCAAGTATCACTAAAAGCCCCTGCCCTGTTACCATGGCCAATCGATAAAAGGTGCTCCGTAATCCAATAAAAAAGGATTGCTTCTTTTGCGTAAGGCCAAGCATATAATAGCCATCCGACGCGATATCATTTGTGGCTGAAGCAAAGGCGGCCATCCAGAAAAACGCCAAGGTAATGGTAAAAAAAGCATTGGATGGGAGCGAAAGCCCTATACCCAAAAATGCTATGCCAACCACAAATTGCATTGCCAAAAACCATTTTCTTTTGGTTCCGTTCAGGTCGATTAGTGGACTCCATAAAGGTTTTAATACCCAGGGTAGATAGAGCCAACTGGTATATAGCCCAATGTCGGCATTGCTAATGCCCAAGCGTTTGTACATGATAACAGAAACTGTGACAATTAAAATATAGGGTATACCTTGGGTGAAGTACAATAAGGGAATCCAGGCCCAAGCTCTTTTGTCTTTTTCTGCTACGCTCATTATTCTCTAGTTTATAGGAATTGGAATGATGTTACTTTCATTTCCAAAGGCATCTCGAACAGAGATACCATACACTTGTTTGTTCAGCTTGAATTGAAAGCAAGCCAAACTATCGGTTTCTGAAAGATAGACCTTTTGCACAAGCTGTGTGTTTCCTCCCTCAACGCTTTTGTGGTATTCGTGTAGCCTCACAAACCTAGGTATAGAATGCTGGTTGGAAATGCAGGTCTCCACGGTTTTGTTTCGGATATGAACCTTTTCAATTCTTGGCTCGATAATACGTCTTGACGAACTACCAATGCCAGCAGGATTTTGGGATGGATTTCTATAAAACTTCCGTTGGAGTGATTTTACTACCCTTTCATTTTTATTTAGCAGGGATTTTGCACTGAAAAACACATTCCCGGAAATTCTGGATTGCGACCTGGCAAAGGCCAGTTGCTTTGGTATTTCGTTTCGGCGCTTCCAGGCTTTGTCTGCGTTGTTTTTGATTTTATAGGTTCCGTTTCCAATATATAGATTGGTATTGTTGGTCTTGTTGGCCCACCATGTAGTGATGATTCGGTGGGAAGCAACAGGATAGTCCATGCTCCAATACACCTGCGGAACCAAATAGTCCAACCAGCCTTTGTCCACCCATAGCAGCGGATCTGCATACAAATCCTCATAAGTGGTCTGACCTGCTTTTGTGGCAGAGCCACTCGGGTCTGTGTCTTGGTTTTTCCAAACACCAAATGGACTTATACCAAATTGAACCCAGGGTTTGGATTCTTTTATGGCCAAATGCGATTTTTTTATCAGTGAATCCACATTGCTTCGTCGCCAATCGCCTAAACTTTGTTCTTTTAGGCCATATTCCTTAAAGCTTAGGGAGTCGTTGAACACTTCGCCATTAATCTTGTACGGATAGAAATAGTCGTCAAAGTGGATGGCATCTACCTGGTAATTATCCACCAACTCCGAAATTACTTGGGTAAGCTTGTTTTGGACTTCGGGTAGACCAGGGTTGTAATAATACTTTTTTCCATATCTGATCATCCATTCTGGATGTTGGTAATAATCATGTTTTTCAGATAGCGCCAGGGTATCCAAATCGAAAGTGGCTCTATATGGGTTTAACCATGCATGGAATTCCATCCCACGTTTGTGGGTTTCATTGATCATCCATTTCAATGGATTTTCAAAATCCAATGGTGGTTTCCCCTCTTTTCCAGTAAGGTATTTGGACCATGGGGCAAGTTGAGAGTCATAAAATGCATCACCGGCGGTCCGCACCTGAACAATTGCGGCGTTGAAGTTGAGCTGTTGATAGAAGTCCAGAATCTTGATGAAGTCTTTCTTTTGCTTTGTTGCGGAGTCCAGGCCATTTTTGGGCCAATCAATGTTTACCACAGTGGCAATCCACACCCCTCTGAATTCTGTTTCTGGAGAGGTGGCTCCTCTGTTTAATGAGGAACAGGAAGTAACAAGGATTAAGACGGCAAGGAATAAAATGCTTCGCATTGAACTAAATAAAAAAGGCCTACTGAAGAATAAATGTAGGCCTTTTTGCTTGATTAAATTAAAACTAACAAACTCAAAAAAGCTAATTATATAGAAGGGTCATCCGGGGTATTCGGATTACTGTTTCTTTCCAAATCTGGGTATGGATAAAAGTTCCTATTTCGTTCCTCGTCATAGTTCATGGCCGCACCACTTGGTTGTGGTCTTCCGAACCTTCTGCTGTCTTCCAAACTAGTTCCTGTCAGAAACAACTCGGCCCTTCGATTTTTAAAAACCTCGTCCAACAGCGCATCAGCTGTATTGTCCCCCGCATAGGCAGCTAGGTCGGCATTCACCCCGAAAGGGTCGTCCGAATCGGTAAGCACCAAATTCAGGGCTGTAGTGGCAGCAGCTAAATTTGGAGTTCCCAATCTTAGGTTTGCTTCTGCGATAATTAGATTCATTTCATCCGGAATATATACTGGCAAAGACCCTGTGTTTACATTAAAGAAACCTGCTAAATCCTCAATGGGCAATCCATTTTGGTTCGTTTCATCCAAGGCGACAAGATAAAAGGAAAGTCTTCCATCCGCTGGATCAAAAACAAATTCGGCCGGAAGTCCAAAATTATCCCGGGGTTTAAAGTTGGGTGCGTCATTTTGGAAAACTCTTGCCCAAATGGGATTCAGGTTTTGGGAATCGTATGCAAAAACAGATGTGGAAGATAGGTCCACACTGTTTGCTGCCGCTATGGCTGCGTCGTAATTTCCTGCAAAGAGGTTGTAGCGCGCTGTCATGGCAGAAATGGTGTTGTTCAAATCAATATTTCCCAGGGTAACTCCATTTGTGAATTCCTCGGATGCTGCCGTGGATGCCAGTTGACTGGATGCTTCCCCCAATAAGGTGATTGCCGTAGCAAAGGCCTGCGCCCTTGGAACAAAGGCAGCATCATTGTTATTACTGGTAGCGACCACCACCTGCTCATAGTTTTGCGCCAAACTTCCAATGGCCATGGCCTTAAACAGCTTGGCATGGGCAATTAGACCACTTTGCGTACCTGCTTCCAGTTCTATATTGGCCGTGTTGGCTTCAATATCCTCGGCAATTTTAATCACCCTAAGCATAGTTGACCATAGGCCTTGTACATTGGAGTTGAAATTCGGCAAATCGGTTCCGCCGTCTTCCAATTCAATCATATTTTGGAATGTGGTGGTAATTCCCCCCTCCCGTGTGCTTATGGCCGGGGTTTCCACAATCCAGCGAATACCTGTTGTGGAAAATAATTGTTGCATGCCCACTGCGGTGGCAAAAATTCCTTCTCGTGACGAAAAGGTCTGATCCTCCGTAGCTGCATTTGGATTGTCAAAATCAGTTTCACAGGAAACAAACCCCATGGAAAGTGAAATACAAACGATTAAATATTTTATACTGTTTTTCATCGTAGCTTTTTTTGGATTAGAAACTAAAATTAATTCCTAGTTGGTAGGTCCTCGGAATGGGCACGCCCGCAAAATCGAAGCCTCTTACCCCATTACTTTGTCCTGCTGTGTTAATTTCTGGATCCCATCCTGAATAGTCATCCCAGGAAATTAGGTTACGTCCTACTAGACTTATGTCGATTCTATCGATTCCTTCAAAAGGAGGAACAAACCCATAGCTAATGGCGAGTTCCCTAAGTTTTACAAAGGAGCCGTCTTCCACAAATTCTTCAAAGATTCCTGCTTGGGCGCCACCAAAGCCCTTTGGCCTGTTGCCCAAAAGTTCTTGGCCTACATTGGAGCCACCTCCAAAAATGACATTGTCTAAAAGTCTACGGTTCCAGTTAAATACGTCAAAACCTTGTACGGCATCCAGCTGTACCCTTAGTTTGAAATTCTTATAGGCAAATTCATTGATCAGCGAACCAAACCAATCTGGATTGGGGTCACCGATTACTTTTGATCCTGCTCCATCATCTGTGGTACCCCTAAAAGGATAGCCATTTTCGTCCAAGGAGATACTTCCATCCGCATCCCTGGCGTAAAATTGCCTAAAGAATACCCCTAAAGGTTCTCCTTCAATAACAAAATTGGTCGCAAAACTTCCTGCAAGCGCAAATTGTCCGCCACCAGCAACACGAGTGACCACATTATCGTTTTGAGAGAAAGTAGCGGTTACGTCCCAGCTAAAATCGTTGGTCTTAATTGGCGCTCCACGAAGTAGGATTTCGATACCCTTGTTTTCCAGGTCACCTACATTTTCTATCCGGGAACCAAACCCGGTTGAGGGGGCCAATTCCCTTGGCAATAGTAAGTCGGTTACATCCTGTTTGTAGTAGGTAAACTCTACGCCAAGACGATTGTTCAAGAATCCGGCGTCAAAGCCAAATTCAATTTCTTCTTGTCGCTCCGGTGCAATGTTAAGGTCCCCCTGTTGTGTTCCAGGTGTCAAACTTGGTGCTCCATTGATGGACGATGGGTTCAGGGTGGTAAACCTTTGGAATGCGGTCAGGGCGGTTAAGTTACCTGCTTGCCCCCAAGAGCCTCTCAGTTTAAAGGTGTTGAAGGCATCACCAAAGGTGTTTTCCCAAAAATCTTCCTCTGACACTACATAGGAAAGACTAGCCTTTGCATATACCTGATTGCGTTCATCCTCGCCGAAAGTGGATGCACCATCCAAACGTACTGCCCCGTTGACATACAGTTTGTCCTTAAAACTAAACGACTGCTGCAAAAAGGAGCCCCAAAACGATATTTGCGAACGGGTTTCTCCTTGACTTAAAATACTTCCGTCTGAGGCCACTTGAACAACAGGTGCCAGTCCATCAGCGTCTATCGCGATTCTATCAAATTCTTCATATTGCCAAGAACCGCCCAAGGTAGTGGTGGAGTTGATATCGTCCGTAATCGGGGTTTTGTATGTGATGTTCAAATCACTATTGTATTGGAAATTGTTGATGTCCGCACGTCGGGCAAAACCATTTCCGTTTGGTGATGTATTGTTGATCGGGATGAATGCATTTGCGGATTGGTTGTAGAAATCCAGCCCCAAGAGATAGCTGGCACTTAACTTATCCGTTATTTTAGCGTTCAAACCAATACTGGTAATGGCCCGGTTCACTTTCTGTCCAAAGTCAAAGCGATTAACGGCTTCCGCCGGATTGGTCCTGGGAACCAAAAGAGAGGTAACTGGATATACACCGGAAGCATCGGGTGCAGGATTGATACTGTTATCACTGAACACGAAGCCCGTAATAGCGCCATATGCAGCGTTTATACCTCCATTGGGAATATCGGAACTTACACTTCGAGTGAAATTCAGCCCTGCGTTGATATCCAGCCAGTCAAAAGCTTTTTGGGTAACGTTGGTCTTAAACCCGATACGTTGAAAGTCGGTATTTTTTATAATTCCTTCGTTATCCAGGAAGGAGCCAGAGATGTAATACGATGTCTTTTCATTTCCGCCGGTTACGGATAAGAAGGTTTCCACTCCAAAACCGGATTCAAAAAATTCATCTTGGAGATTGTACCGCTCTACAGGAACAGTTTCTAAGTTTTCCCGATCAAAAGGGTCTACCCATGCCAAGGGCACCGTATTGTAATCAATTTCTTTTCTGAGCTCATTGACCCGAACGTTGGTGTTCAAAGTAAATTTAGGTGCACCTGACTGCCCTTTCTTGGTAAAGATTTGAACGACACCATTACTCGCCCTAGATCCATAGATTGCGGCAGCTGCGGCTCCTTTTATCACCTCGATACGTTCAATATCGTTCGGATTTAAATCCACCAATCTGTTTTGTGAATTACCGCCCAAATCTACCAGGTTGTTGCTGTTGCTGGAATTGCTAATTATTATTCCGTCAACTATATACAAGGGGTCGGAGTTTCCCAAAACGGTACTTGGCCCCCTAAGCCTGATGCTGATTCCACCAGCGGGATCTCCAGAGTTTTGTTGGACCAACGCTCCGGATATTTTACCCGAAATGGCCTGATCCACCGCAATTGCTCCGTTGTTTACCAAATCTTCGGCCTTGACGGAGGAAATGGCATTCCCCAAAGTTCTTTTGTTGACCCCTGCCGGGTTTCCGGTGACGACAACTTCATCCAAACTTAGAAGATCTTCAGCGAGTGCGAGGTTGTTGGTGACATCGCCCCCTGAATAACTTACATTAATCTTTTGGGTAGTGTAACCCAATGAACTAGCAGCGAGTGTGTAGTCGCCAGAAGCGAGATCTACACGAAAACTGTAGTTTCCATCAAAATCCGTGACAGCGCCGAACGAAGTGTTCTCCAAAAATACGGAAACACCTGAAAGCGGTATTCCGTTACCACTGTCTGTAACCGTCCCTGAAAAAGTTCCTGAATTTTGGGAAAATACCATGGCACTGTAAACCATGAAGCCCAGAAGCAGGAAGGAACGTAAAGTTTTTCCAATCATGAGGTTGAGTTTTTTCCATTTTTTTTTAAAATGGGAGTTAGTAATTACTTGTAGTTAGGTACTCGTTTCGTTAAATACGAAATTGCGTTCATCTCAAAAATATGCAATTAATCGAAATTCTTGCAATATTTTGCAATTAAATTTGGCAAAAACTTGCAAACAAAGCAAATTTTTGCATTATTTTAAGAAATGTTTAAACTTGTATTTTTGCCATAAAACCATACCATGCTTAAGGAAGAACGTCATCAGGTAATCCTGAACGAAGTACGAATACACAATAAGGTGTTGCTTGCAGATATTGCAGAAATTCTCAAGGTTTCGCAGGACACGGTCCGCCGTGATATCAAGGAATTACATGATAAGAACAAACTCAAGCGGGTACATGGCGGTGCCATTTCCCTGGGATTTAACCATTATAACTATGTGAATCGGGAGATTTATTCATTGGAAAAAAAATCCCGAATTGCGGAAAAGGCCGTTTCCTTGCTCAAAGACGGTCAGGTAATCCTGCTCAGTGGTGGAACCACTAATTTGGAAATCGCTAGACTGATACCTCCCTATCTCAAAATCACCTGTTTTACCCCAAGCCTACCCATAGCAATGCAGCTATTGCCAAAACCCAATATTGAAATCATCGTCATAGGCGGAAAAATTAACAAGGATTCCCAGATTGCCGTTGGGGGGAGTCCCATAGGTGCGCTATCGGAGTTAAAAGCGGATATCTGCTTTTTGGGTGTCAACAGTATTCATCCCATTGAGGGGGTGACCGAACTCTACTGGGAGATTGTTCAGGTGAAAAAAGCAATGATCAAAGCCTCCAAAAAAGTGGTAGTACCATCTATTTCCGAAAAAATAAATTCGGAACAGCGCTATAAGATTTGTGGTTTGGATGCCGTCGATTTGTTGATTACGGAACTTGATGAATCCGACCCGCAATTAGAGGCTTACAAACAAAGCATTGAATTGCTCTAAATAAAAAAAGCCCCGATTTCGGGGCTTTTCTTTCTTTAAATTTCTCTTGACTATTTGAATTCGTAGCGGACAAAGGCTTCTATAGCGGCATAGTCTGCCATTCCAAGAGCTTTGTAGTGTTGCGCCGTATTCTTGTTCCGTTCTTCGGCACGCATCCAAAATTCCCGCGAATCGTTACCTTGGAACATCACTCCATCTTTTTGCGATTGATGGCAGAAAATGGCAAGTCGCTTTCTCAGTACCTGTCCCGGACTCATGGGAACGGCCATTTCAATTTCGTTGATGTCCCATTCGTGCCAAGCCCCTCTATACAGCCACAACCAGCAGTCGTCCATAAAAGGTTCATCTTTTAGTTCTTCAACAGCTGCGAAGACGGCGTCCAGACATACCTTGTGCGTTCCGTGCGGATCGGCGAGGTCCCCGGCCGCATAAATTTGATGTGGTTGCACCTCTTTGATAATATCGACCATGATTCTCACATCGGCGTCCGAAAGATCTTTCTTCTTAATGGCACCGGTTTCGTAGAAAGGTAAATCCAGAAAATGCACGTTGGCATCATCCAACCCAAAGTATCGGGTGGCGGCGTAGGATTCCCCCCTTCGGATGTTTCCTTTTAGCTTGCGAACTTCAACCGGGTCGAAGTCAGCTTCCTTTTTGGATTTGATGGCATCGATGATTTTTTGAGCCTCGGGAGTGGCTTGAATGGAGTTTGCGGTTTCAGCGAATTTAAGTGCCTCGGTATCGGATACTGCTATATTTCCAGAAGTTTGATATGCCACATGCACATCATGACCCTGTTCCACAAGACGATCAAAAGTTCCACCCATGGAAATGACATCATCATCTGGATGTGGACTGAATATGATGACCCTTTTCTTGACTGGGAGAGCTCTTTCCGGTCTGTTGGTATCGTCAGCATTGGGCTTGCCACCTGGCCATCCGGTAATGGTATGCTGTAGCCTGTTGAACATTTTGATGTTCAGTTCGTATGAATCCTGTTGGGTCAATAGCCCCGACATGCCGTTGTCGTTATAATCTTTGTCTGTTAGGCTTAATATGGATTTTTCCACTTTTCCACAGAGCCACACAATGGCTTTGGCCGTTAGTTTTTCTGTCCATTCCAAGGATTCATCCACCAACCAAGGGGTCTTGTTCCTGGTTAGTTCGGTGGCGGCCCCGGTATCCAGTACAAAGGTGCAATTTTTGTGTTCTTGCAGATAGGTTGCGGGAACATAGGAGGAGATTTCGCCTTCTACGGTCTTTTTGATGATATCTGCCTTATTTTGACCCCATCCTAGCAAAACGACTCTCTTGGCACTCATTACCGTGGCAATTCCCATGGTAATAGCCTTTCTTGGAACATTATCGATTCCTAAGAACGCTGGTGCTGCATCTACCCGCGTGATATGGTCCAAGGTGATGACCCTAGTTGCAGAGTTAAAGTGGGAACCTGGTTCGTTAAAACCAATATGCCCGGTTCGCCCGATTCCCAGCAGCTGAAAATCCAAACCGCCTGCGTCTTTTATCTTCTTTTCGTAGGCCAGGCAATGCTCAATAATTCCATCTCCTGTAACAGTCCCATTTGGGATGTTTACATTTTCAGGTGCAATATCAATATGGTTGAACAGATGCTCGTGCATGAAGTAATGGTAACTCTGTCTGTTCTCTTTTTCCATGGGTAGATATTCGTCCAGGTTAAAGGTGGTTACATTGGCAAAACTAAGCCCTTCTTCTTTGTGCATCCTTACCAATTCTTCATAAACCCGAATCGGAGATGATCCTGTTGCCAAGCCCAGTACACAGGGTTTGCCCACTGCCTGTTTCTGGCGGATTAGATCTGCAATTTCCTCTGCCACAATAGCGGAACCTTCCCTAGAGTTGTCGAAGATGATGTTGTGGATTTTCTCAAAGCGCGTTTCCTCAAACCGTCCAACAGGGATGTAAGAGATGTCCATACTTTTCTTTTTTAGTGTTACTGATTCCATGAAACCCAGATTTTCAATGTGTTGGTGTTACAAATGACTACGTTTTTTAAAGGGTGTAATCAAAACTTTATGGGGCAAAAGTAGGGAATAAAATTGAATTTTGCTGTTTTTTGCTTTTTTTAATGCTGTTTTTTGCATTTAATAACAATTTATTAACTTTAAAACAGAATAAAACGGCAAACTTTGAAATTATATATCTTTGCAGCCTAGATAGTGAATATGCTTAAGGAAGAACGACAGCGCACCATATTGAATGAAGTTGCCTTGCACAACAAGGTACTTTTGACCGACATAGCGGATATGTTGGATGTTTCCATTGATACCGTGCGACGTGATGTGAAGGAATTGGATACGGGCAATAAGCTAAGGAAAGTTCACGGTGGTGCTGTGGCTTTGGGTTTTACCAATACCACCGTTAGGAACAATAATATCTATGCCCTTGATGAAAAGAAAAAGATAGCGGAAAAGGCGGTGAGTTTTTTGAAGGATGGCGGGGTAATTTTTATAGATGGAGGTACCACCTGTGTAGAGTTGGCTCGCAAAATTCCCGAGAATATCCAACTTACCTGCTTTACCATGAGTCTCCCTGTGGCGTTGGAGCTTTTGTTGAAACCCAATATTAAGGTTATTTTAGTCGGTGGAGAGGTCTCTAAGGATGCTCAAATCTCAATGGGGGCAAGCACTATCCATCAATTGTCAGAGATTCATGTGGATTATAGTTTTATCGGAACTGGATATGTCGATTCCGTTTACGGATTAACAGAGTTTGATTGGGATATTGTGCAGGTTAAAAAGGCAGTGATAAAGTCCTCCAAAAAGACCATATTATTGTCGATTTCTGAAAAATTGAACTCGCAGCACCGTTATAAAACATGTGATATTCACGCTATACATACTATGATCACCGAACTTGATCCAAGTCATCAACATTTAAACCTATTTAGAAATCAAGAGATTCACCTTTTATAATGAAAATGGATTATAAGAAGATTACCGAAAACCCTTCGAATTATGACAATTTGGAGCAAATGGATACCCAAAGCATTTTGGAAAACATCAACCGGGAAGACCAAAAAGTTGCAGATGCAGTTGCTAGGGTAATTCCCCAAATCTCAGCGCTTGTGAATGCCACCGCGGAGCGTTTTGAACGGGGCGGGCGTCTTTTTTATATTGGGGCTGGAACAAGTGGTCGTCTAGGTATTTTGGATGCTTCCGAGATACCACCAACTTATGGAATGCCCCATGATCGGGTAATTGGCTTGATTGCAGGTGGTGATAAGGCCATTCGGAAATCCGTGGAATTCGCAGAAGACAGTACTATTCAGGCTTGGGAAGACCTTAAAGAGTTTGATATCAACCAGAATGACGTGGTTGTTGGAATAGCCGCTTCAGGAACCACACCTTATGTTCTAGGCGGGATTGGCCAAGCAAAGGCAAATGGCTTGCTTACCGCTGGAATCACCAATAATCCTGGATCTCCCTTGGCTACCGAATCCGATATTCCAATAGAGGTGGCGGTAGGCCCAGAATTTGTGACAGGAAGCACGCGGATGAAGAGTGGAACCAGTCAGAAGTTGGTGCTTAATATGATTTCCACAGCCCTGATGATCAGAATTGGTAGGGTAAAGGGCAATAAAATGGTGAACATGCAATTGAGCAATAACAAGTTGATGGATAGGGGAACCCGCTTTTTGGTTGAAGAGTTGGAAATGGATTATGAAGAAGCCGAAAAAACCTTAAAAAAATACGGCTCGGTTAAGAAGGCCATTGAGGCCTTAAAGCCATGACCGACTTTGAAAAACGGCTAACTGGGGGACATCCAAATTCGTTGGGCAACACTATTGAAGTGGTTAATGATGTACTGCGTCACCACAAGTATTTTGAAGAACTTTTTAATTGTTATTTCAGCGAGGACGAGGTGGTTCGCCTTCGGGTTTCCAATGCTATGAAGCGAATTGCCAGGGAAGAAAAGCAACTTCTCTTGCCTTACTTGAACCGCTTTTTGACAGAAATAGCCCAAATTGACCAGGCCTCAACCCAATGGACCTTGGCCCAGTTGTTTTTGTTGTTGGAAGATGAAATGACTCAAAATCAGATTTCCAAAGCCAAACTAATTTTGCAAAACAACCTATCCAACCATCAAGATTGGATTGTACTCAATCAGACCATGGAAACCTTAGGGCGATGGGCCCAAAAAGATGGTACCTTAGCCGAATGGTTAGAACCTCATTTGGCTAGACTTTCCGAGGATACGAGGAAATCCGTTTCAAAAAAAGCCATGAAGACGCTGCAAATTCTTGAAAATTAAAGCTTATCGGGGTATTAGTTTATAGATACCCTTTCCCTCGATACCAACGTAAATAACCCCATCTGGAGCTTGTCTCACGTTACGGACACGGCCCATGCCATCAAGGAGTTTTTCTCGGTAGACCACTTTATTATTTTCCAGTACCAATCGTTCCAAATACTGAAAGGCCAGTGATCCTACCAAGAGGTTTCCTTTCCACTTGGGGTACTTGTCGGAGTTAATGAAAGTCATTCCGGACGGGGCAATGGAAGGTGTCCACTGATAAATGGGTTGCTCCATTCCTTTTCTGGAAGTTTCATTGGTTATTTTGGTTCCACTATAGTTAATGCCATAAGTAATTATGGGCCAACCGTAGTTTTTACCAGCCTGGACCTTATTGATTTCATCTCCGCCCCGAGGACCATGTTCGTGTTCCCAAAGTTCGCCGGTTTCTGGATGAAGGGTCAAGCCCTGGGGATTTCTATGCCCATAACTGAAAACAGCCTTTTTGGAGGTTTCCAAGTCTACGAATGGATTGTCTGCTGGTATACTGCCATCAGCATGAATCCTGTAGATCTTTCCTCCATCTCGGGCAATACTCTGGGGGTTATTATCCCGATTTCCCCTGTCGCCCACGGAAAAGTAAAGAAACCCTTGTCGGTCAAACTCTAGCCGGGAACCAAAATGTTGCCCTTTTGTGGTATTTGGTTCGGCTTTGTACAACAGCTGTTTGCTGATGAGTTTGCTTCCTGAAAGTTTTGCCCTTAGAATAGCGGTATTGCCCCCCTTGCCATTTCCTTCGGAGGAAGAATAGGAGAAATAAATCCAGCCATTTTTGGAATAATCTGGGTGTAGTTCAATATCTAGAAACCCACCTTGACCTCTTCGGTAAACCTCAGGTACGTTTTCAATTTCCGTGGTTTTTCCATTGCTAAAATGTAGTAATTTTCCCGCCTTTTCAGTGATGAGAATTGCCCCATCCGGGAGGAAAACCATCCCCCAAGGATTTTGAATGCCTTCAACCACGGTTTCTATAGTAAAATCAATGCTTTCGGGAAGATTTATGCCCTTGTCAGAATTTTGGGCACAAGATGTAGTAAGCATTACAACGAAAAAATAAGGAAGAATGGCACTTTTTTTCATAATTTAACGTTGAAATTATAGATTTTATAGACGAACGACGGCTTTTGTAAGTCGAAAGATAAAGAGAATTATATAAGTTTAGAAAATTACAATCTAGAATATTAAGACCCCAAATCTTACGTATTCTACCATAACAAGACTTAACCTATGCTCCCACAGAAAACAAGGCATTTGCTGTATGCCGTGTTGTTGGTGTTTCTATCAATATTTGGTTCCACGGTACTAGCAAAAACAGAGGTTCATCGGGTACTTGAAAAGGTAGTCGCTGCGGTTTCTGGACCTCAGGATGCAAAGACTTCAAAATCTTCCGAAACGAAATTGGTTCTGGAAGAATCCCTATTTACAACCGCTGCTAGCAGCGCCATGTTCATGACCATCATTCAAGGTGCTAATGAGGAAGTGGTATGTCCTAACGATGGTAGTACCCTTGCAAAATTTTTTCTATGCGGTACCAGTGATGTAAGGACACTTACTCTTAGTCAGTCCGGAAGCTCCTATGAATGGCAGCAATTGGATACCAATACCTGTGCTCCCACGGTAGTGGACGATTGTCCAACCATAAACGCTGCCTGTACCTGGAATACCGTTGGGACCAACTCCACCTATAGCTTGTCAACCTCCGGGGAATTTAGGGTTAGGGTGGACTCGGGACAGTTTTTCTATTTCAAGTCAACGCTCAATCCCTTGGATCCCCAACTTATTAAGGAGGATATTGTATGTGGAAACCCTGGAAGGGTAGAGGTTACCAACGTTCCCGC
This sequence comes from Bacteroidota bacterium, assembly GCA_039196145.1. GTDB lineage: Bacteria > Bacteroidota > Bacteroidia > Flavobacteriales > Flavobacteriaceae > Flagellimonas. The sequence goes on along the minus strand of JBCCUY010000007.1, from coordinate 9,050 downwards.
CGGTTACGAGTACAGTATAGCCGGCCCTACGGGACCTTTTCAAGATGACCCTTATTTTGATGTCACCTCGGCTGGAAACTATATGGTATGGGTGCGTCTTAAAAACGTTTCGGCCAGTGCCTGCGTTTTTCCATCAAATACGGTAAACGTCCAGGATTTGGATATCACCGTGGATGTAACGGCCAATGATATCCTGTGTAGCGGCGAACTTGGAAGTATTGATGTTCAAGTAGCTGGTGTGCCCGGATTCTATACCTATCGGTTGATCAAAAACGGAGTGACCGTGGATACCTTCGGACCAAACGGATCGGACTCCTATACTTTTGCCAATGTAAGTTCTGGAACTTATAGCATTCGTGTTGAAACTAATGATTGTTCAGAGACAATAACCACCACCACAGGAGGAGGAGCTATTGAAATTGGAAATGGAATCAGTCCTTTGGATGTTTCGGCCACGGCATCCGAGAGTTTTGGTTGTGGAGCCTCTTCTGTTGATGTGGACTTGACCACTTCGGGCGGAACAGCACCATACCGATTTAGTGTTGATGGTGGGGCCTTTAGTTCACCTTATACGGGTTCAACCACCTTTACAGTGACCTCCGCCGCTACTTATGCCATTTTGGTAGAGGATGCCAATGGATGTCAGCGAAGTGCGTCCGTTAACGTACCGGATATACCACCACCACTTTTCAATTTTGTTGAGGAAGACGCCAATTGTGGCGGCACTAATGATGGAAGGATTACCATAAATGTGACCAATGGCTTCGGTTATGAAATCGAATACAGTATAAATAACGGCGCAAGCTATCAAATCAGTAATGTTTTCTCCAATTTGGCACCCGGCACTTACGATATTGTTTTACGCTATGAACAGGATACCTTTACCTGTACGACGTCTCCGCAGGTGGCCACAATAGGTACGCCATCAAATATCAATGCAACTGCAACGCCGGACACCGTACCCACCTGTGCTGATGAAAATGGAGGGCAAATCACCATTTCCGGTGTTTCTGGAGGTACGGCTCCGTACGAATTTAGTGTAGGTGCAGGATTTGGAACCAATCCCGTATTCTCCAATTTAGGCGTGGGTACTTACACCCCTTTGGTCCGTGATGCGAATGGATGCGTTCAACCGTTACCAGATGTTGTCTTCAATACTTTGGATAAGCCAACGGATTTGGCATTTACCATCTCCAGTTTGGACTGTATTACCACTACTGCTTCCGTGGGCCTTGTAGTGACCGGAGGTAGTGGGCCCTATACTTATGAAATTATTGCCCCCGCGGCCAGTGCTATAAATAATGGTAACAACGACACCTTTACAGGATTGGGATTGGGAACCTATACCTTCCGTGTTACGGACAATGAAGGCTGTTCCTACGATGAAAATTATGCCATTACAGATATTAGTTCCATTGGAGTACAGGCCCAGCAGACGAGAGTGGTTACCTGTGTCGGAGATTCTGATGGTGAAGGAAGGTATCTGGTGGATGGTTTCAATACCACGTATAGCTATAGCATTGATGGAGGTACCCTATTTACTGCCCAAAACAGCGGTATTATTCCAGTCACAGGACTAGCCGCCGGAAACTATGTCATCACTGTAACGGATGAGGAAACCAGCTGTACCGATACGGCGACATTGACTATCGAAGAACCTTCCACTGCTTTTGCCGTCTCTAGTTTGGATATTACCGATATGAGTTGTCAGAATGGGAATATTGGTGCTGTTCGAGTGAATACTGTTGGTGGATGGGGAGGAAACCGATATACATTGATACAACCGGATGCCTCACCAAGAGGACCTCAAAACAGCAGTGTTTTTTCCAATCTATCACAAGATGGAACGTACAATGTAAGCGTTAGGGATGCCAACGGGTGTGTTGTAACAGATAGTTTTACCCTAACGACTTTAGACGCTCCGTCCTTGACATTGGATTTAGCAGCTTCAGATCTGTGTTATGATAATTTTACCGCAGCCACTTTGGTGGTGAATGCTACCTTGGGAGCAGCCCCTTATCAATATAGGATAAATGGAGGTGCTCTTGGTGCTAGTAACAGTTTTTCGGGACTTACTCCAGGCACTTACACTATTGAGGTTGTAGATGCCAACGATTGCAGGGATACCGTCACCCAAACCATAGAACCACAGGTGGTGGCCAATGCCACGACCATCCAGGAACTGGATTGTGCAGGTCCGCCGGCACAGATTCAGGTAAACATTAGCAACGGATATACATCTGGAGGAGATTACGATATTTATGAGGTAAGTATCAATGGCGCCCCTTATACCTCTGACAGCAACAATATTACTGGAAACTCCTTTGCTTATAGCATACCAAATGATGGTTCCATAACTTCGGATACCACCTATCGGTTTCTGGTTACGGATAGTGAAGGGTGCACAACGGAATCCAATGTGGTAACCATTACGCCGCCCGAAACGATTGCTGGCTCGGTGGTTGGTACGGATACCCAATGTGGTGACAATACCAGTGGAATTGTTCAGTTAATTCCCGATACCTCCCAAGGTGTTCCTCCTTATGAGTTTAGTAATGACAACGGAGCTACCTTTACAACGCAAAACATCTTTTCCGGATATGGACCAGGAACCCATGGCGGTTTTGTGATTCGGGATAGCAGAGGATGTGTGAGTCCTCCTTATGATGTAACCCTAGGCGGTAGCGCCGCGTTGGATGCAACCGCAACACCTTCCCCTGCAGTTTGTGCGGCTAGTACGGTCCTCGGTTCTATATCAACTACCATCAACAACGGAATTGCTCCATTTGATTATGTGCTATTGGATGTAGCCGGTAATCTAGTGGCTTCATCTACGGGAACAGCTAGTACAACGGTCAATTTCCCAAATCTTCCAGTTGGAAATTATACAGTGGTAACCACGGATTCTCAAGGATGTGAGGATAGGGATGAGGTCGTTATTGATCAAAATACCTTGGTTTTGACGCCCTTGGACCCGCCACCAGCACTATGTACTGATAGTTTCATTTCTTATCGGGTTCGAGCTTCCGGTGGAACCGCGCCTTACGAGTTTAGATTGGTGGGAGATCCTACGTTCACACTTGCTAATGTTAACGGAGTTGATATCCATGACTTTTCTGCCGTGGTAACTTTTGGAGTGACCTATTTTGTAGAAGTTAGGGATAACTTAGGGTGTACTTATATTGAGGAAATCCTTCCAATTACGCCTCCGAGTCCAGTGACAGTAACTGCAACGGCAACTACAGCTTCATGTAATGTTGCGGGTAGTGGTGCAATAAATTATGAGGTTACTGGACTGGCAAGTCCTGCGGATTTGACTATCACCCTGGAGAATACGGATACTGGTGCTACGATTTCAGGACCTACCTCCTCAACTAATGTTGCAATTCCTTATGCCGACACCTTTACTGGTTTGGTACCTGGAAATTATCAAATTATAGTAAGGGATGATACCTCAGGCTGTAGTGGAAGTACTTTGGTATTTATTGGCTTTAGTTCGCCATCCATAGTTATCGATAATAATGTTGAGGCTACCTGTAATGCTGGTGCTTTTGTAACGGTTAGGGGTATAGGTTCAGCTACGCCTTTCAATTATGCCTATGTTACTTCTGGGGACCCGGCTCCAACCGTTTTTGGAGCGGATACCACGTTTGAAATTGGAGGGCCTTACCCTTCCAACTACGATTTTTATGTGCAAGACGCCAATGGATGTACGGCCATGGTCACCGGAACGGTAACGCAAGAAGCTGGTGTGCCTAATCCAACTATTGATGTAACCAACCAATGTACGGCTACAAGTGGTTATCAGATTGACGTTACCTCTCCGTTATCAACTGGTTCAGGTTTGCCACACGAGACTTTTATGTATGATATAGGAAGTGGTTTCCAAACAGGTGTGAATTTTGTAGTTCCCAATCCAGGGAGTTATATAATTACGGTTAGGGATGGTAATGGATGTATCAATACGGTTACGGCAGAGGTGTTTGATTTCTTCGCAATCTCCGCTGATGCAACATCATTCCCAACCTGTAATGCTGGAGATGGGGTAATTACCGTTAACACCACGGGAGGTAGTGGTAATTTTGAGTACCAGCTTAGGAACGCGGCAACATTGGCAAACATTGGTCCAGCACAAAGTTCCAATATCTTCAACAGTGTTTTACCGGGAGATTACAACATTTTGGTAACAGATCTAAGTTCCAATACCTCACCACTTTGTTCGGACGAGGCCATCGTAAATGTTTCTACGGTCAATACTCCTGTGATTACTGCTACGCCAAGCACGGATATCACATGTAACGGGGCCAGCAATGGAACCATTACCGTTGAATTGCAGCCTGGTAGCGATACGGATACGCCATTAAGCTATATACTTTATGACGGCGCTAGTTCTACAGTTATGGCAGGCCCGCAGGGCTCGCCGGTTTTCGATAACCTAAGTCAGGATACCTATCAAGTTGAGGTTGTATCCGATAGAGGTTGTTCGGACCGTTCCGGTAATATTGTCATCGCCGAACCTACCTTGTTGCAGGTTGATGCAAGTAATACGGAATTTAGTTGTAATCCATCAAGCAATCAGTTTAGTACGGCGACGATTACCATATTTACCGATACCAATGGTGATGGTTCCGGAACCGCTACAGGAACAGGACCATATACCTATAGTTTAAACGATGGTACACCTCAGTTTGATGGAACAAACTTTCAGACCAGCAATACATTTGAAGTAATTGACAACGGTACCAACCAGACCTTTATTCTTACGGCAAGGGACCAAAATGGTTGTGAGGAATCTACAACTGTCAGTATAAACACACCAACGGATATTACGTTCAGTTACAATGTGGGACAAATCACTTGTGATGTGTCAGGAACTGGAGTTAGCCCGGGTACTATCGAAATTATTGTGAACGAAGGCCCTGGTAATTATGAGGTGGAGATACTACCGTTAGGTTCAGAACCGGCCCGGAACTCCGGAGGAACGGATAGGGTAACCTGGGATATAGCCACTCCAGGAGACTATATTTTTGCTGTTACAGATGTGGGTAGTGGTGGATGTTCGTATCTCACGGCAACTATTAATATGCCAGAGTATAATACTATTGAGGCCTTAATAGCAGAGGTAAGACCGGTAACCTGTTTCAACGGGAATGATGGCGAGATAAGTCTGGTCATAAACAACTATAGCGGCACATATAATTACGAAGTCTTCTCCAGGGACAATGCTGGGGTTGAGACCTCCACTGGGGTTACAGGCAGTTTTGATACGAACGCACCAATCAATAGTCCTGAAATCATAACAGGCTTGCCCGCTGGTAACCTCGTCGTTCATATAGAGGCAACAGCTTCGCCATTCTGCGATGTGGTCAGCAATGTAACCACAGTGCGTTCCCCGGACAGACCACTTTCTGTAACCGCGGTCCAAACCTCTGAAGTAACCTGTAATGTGCCCGGTTTTGGTGAAATTACGGCTACAGGAGATGGAGGTTGGGGAACCTATGAATATCAGCTTATAGCGCCGGATGGCACAACAGTTCTCGTGGATTACCCCAATACAAATCCAATTTTCCAGAATTTGTCAACTGGGACTTACACGGTGAACATACGGGATTTTAGAGGTTGCGAAGAGACAACAAGTGTAAATCTGCCATTGCCAACTCCGATTACCGCGGATATCAGAGTTGTACAACCCCTACGTTGTAACAATGACAACGACGGAATTATTGAAGCATATGGTATGGCTGGCGGTCAAGGTGCTGGTAACTATTTGTACCAATTAAATCGGATTACCGATGGAACAAATAGCGGTCTTCAGACCACCCCAACTTTTGCCAATCTATCCGCTGGAGACTACACCATTACCATTTTTGACGGTTGGAACTGTAGCTTTACCACAATTCCAATCACCGTTCAGGACCCAGAGATTGTCATAGCCGAATTGGTTGAACTGCAGCCTCCGGGTTGTGGGGATTTGGGTAGAATGCAGCTTACAGTGACCAATCCGGAAGTTGGCGTGGACTATTTTTATAGAAGGGCCGGAACAGCAGATCCGTTCACTCCCTTTGGGGCTGGATTGACCAGTGTTGAAATAACCGCAGATATTACTTTAGATCCTGGACCTTTCCAATACGATGTCCAGAATTCCAACGGTTGTCCGTTCGAAAAATCGAACCAAATTTCCTTGGACCCTGCAGCACCTTTGGTCATAGCATTGGATTTAACCAACGCTACCATCAACTGTGCAGGAGAAGCTACCGGAATCATTCGTTCAGAGGCTTTTGGAGGAATTGGAAGTTACGTATATACCTTATTGAACTCAAACACACCCCCAAACCCAACTCCCGCAACAACGGTGAGGACGGCGCAGAGCTCAGGTATTTTTAGGGATCTTCCGCCTGGAACATATTATGTCTATGCCCAGAGTGGGGGATGTGAGGCGATTTCCGACCCAATTATTATCGAGCCCAAACCACCCTTGGTGTTAGAATATTTAGAAGCCGTACCTGTTTCCTGTTTCGGGGATACAGATGGACAAATCATTATTGAGGCAAGTGGTGGAACCGGTGATATCAGATATTCGATTTCCGATACCCTAAGTGAATTCTTTGAAGGTGATGATCCGTCCAATCCAAATAGAAAAACCTTTAACGATTTATCTCCAAGAACTTATGATGTAATCATCCAGGACGATTTAGGATGTACGATAACCAGAACAGTAGAAATAACGCAACCTATGGAGTTGTTGGCCGGTGTGGCCTCCACGACCCCGGAGATATGTTTGGGTGATATGGACGGGACTTTGACCTTGGAAGTGACCGGAGGAACAGCACCTTATTACACAAGCGTAAATTCTGCAGACGATGCCGATTTTGTACAGAATGACACCCTATTTTTTGATAATCTTCAAGGAGGGGAAACCTATGTGGTTTTCGTACGGGATTCCAATGGATGTCAGACCAATGTGGTGGCCGATATCGGAATTGGGATCGAGTTAATGGCGGAGCCCATAGTCGAGTATGGCTGTGAGGGCATATTCCCAAATAGTACGGCAACAGTTTCCATTCTAGACAGTTCGGTTCTGAACGACCTCCTATTCTCTTTGGATGAAGATGATATTTTATTGGCTACCGAGCAACGGACCTTCGGAGATCTTCCTCCTGGGGAACATACGGTATATATCTATCATAGCAATGGATGTGTAACCTTTGTAGAATTTGAAATAGACGCCTATGACCCTTTGACCTTGGAAGTCGAGAAAATTGGTCCAAATGAAATTAAGGCGATTGCTTCAGGTGGTTTTGGCGGATACGAATATTTCTTCCAAGGCGAATCCTATGGAGAAGAAAATACCTTCAGTATTAATTTTGATGCCAATGTAAGTGTCATGGTACGCGATAGAAATGGATGTGTAGCCAATTTAGTGATGCCGTTCAACTTTGAGGGCATGCCAGAGATCCCTCCTTTCTTTACACCTGATGGCGACGGTTTGAACGACGATTGGTTTCCTAGAAACAGAGAGTTCTTCCCAAATATTGATGTGATTATTTATGATCGCTACGGGAGGGTAGTGGCAAGATTAGATCAGGTTAAGAAGTGGGATGGGACCTATGAAGGCCATCCACTGCCCACAGGGGACTACTGGTATGTTGTCAACGCGAACGATAATGAAAATCAACAGTATGTGGGACATTTCACACTGTATAGATAGGCCCTAATGGTTTTTTGGTTATATTTACTTTGAAACTTTGTTTCACTGTTTGTTTATTTGGATTGCGACAACCTAACCAAAATTTGTGATCAATAAACGAGTTGACATGAAGCAAGAAATGGGGCAATTGACTACTTCGGGTTTGTTGGGTTTGCATCGTTTCTTAGGTTTTGAAAATAACGAACCAAATCTTTAACAACCGTATTAGATGGATAAACCAAAATCTTCCCAAACCTCTTCTTTTTTAACCTACGAATCCAAAAGTTTGGATTATTCTCTTTTTCAGCTAAATCTTTTTCTCAACGGTTATGATGAGGTTTCTAAACCTTATAGGATTGATTATAACACTTTGTTGATGAGCTATCATTTAAGTCCGGGGAGAAATTTGGATGAATTTTGCGAGGATCAGACTATTGGTTATTTTTTGCTGAATCCCGCCCATGATTCTGCCGAGGCCAGAGAGGCTTTTTGTTTGGAAATTAGAGAGTTTTTGACTGGACTTTGATACTTCGAAATTTTTCATTTAAGTTTTTGGTATTCTAAAGATAAATTCGTCAAAATTTATATTTTTGCAGTCCAATTTTGGAAAGAGATTGAAGTCTTTTGCGTCCTTTCACCATTGAAAATTGGGTATTGTTTATTGAAAAATTGTTGACCTTAAGTCAAACACGGGATGTGGCGCAGTCTGGTAGCGTACGCGCATGGGGTGCGCGTGGTCGCTGGTTCGAATCCAGTCATCCCGACGAACCACTTTTCAGTGGATATCAAAGCACTGTCAACTGACTGATTGACAGTGCTTTTCATTTTTATTGCATTCATCTGATATCATCTAAAATCATATAAAAGGTGTAGAGTTCGGTGAATGAATTGGTACGTTCCTTGTGCATAATTTTGATAGCATATAAGGCTATTTAGGGTCGTCTTTGCAAACAACTAATGTTTCATTAAAAGACCTGTATCATGCGGAACAACAGTACATTAAAGGTGCTCATCTTTACCAGAGATCACACAAACAATCCAGAAAGACTTACCATTTATGCACGGATAACCGCGGATGGAAGACGGGCGGAAATCAGTTTGAAACGCTACGTTTCGGTGAATGAATGGGACGAAACCAGGGGAAGGGTCATTGGCTTCTCACAGAAAGCACGACTCCTGAACAGTTATCTGGACGAGGTCTATGTGCAGATTATGGACTCACATAAACAGTTGTTAGGTGAGGGGAAAGTTATCACGGCACAGGCCATCAAGGCACGTTTTCTGGGACAGGACGACCAAAACAAAACTTTAAAAGAACTTATAGAATACCATAATAAGACGCAGGTATTGGTACTACGACCTG
>JBCCUY010000006.1:0-27985 GCA_039196145.1 Bacteroidota bacterium | reverse complement strand
TGAAAACCTTGATTTTGCAGGTGGTTATGCCGGATTGCATGTGGAACCCATCCTATTTGGGAAATCCAAGTTGAACTTGTCCTTTCCGGTAATGATCGGAGCCGGTGCAGTTGTTTATGTTGAGGATAATAACAGGGATGTCGATATCGATTTTGACCGCAACGATTGGGACGAAGTGTTCGTAGTGGAACCAGGTGTGAATTTACTTTTTAACCTTTCCAGATTTGTTCAATTGGAGGCGGGCATGCGGTATAGATTTTCAAGTAGAATTGATTTAGAACCCAATAGGGTGAAAAATATCAACGGATTCTCAGCAGGATTTGGAATCAAGGTGGGGATTTTTAATATGGGTAGAAATCGATATAAAAAACACATCCGAAATGAACAATAGCAAATCAAAAAACGAACAGTCAATCACCAACGGTCTAGTGGCCAAACATGTATTCTCAGAAAACGGATCCGTTTTTATCCGAAGTTCCCAAAACGTGGAAACGGATGAATGGTCGGTCATCAATTTTTATTGGATGCCGGTATTAAGGCTGGAAAGAGAACTCCGCTAGAACAAATTATTACCTAACACCGCACCATGAAAACACTTAACAAACGTATCCCAATTCTACTGGGACTGCTTTTTGCATCCTTTTTTATGGGACACGGGCAGAATTTAAAGCAGACCGTAAAAGGTAGGGTGACCGACATTGTCACAGGAAGTCCCTTGATGGGAGCAACGATTGTGCTTTTGGATTCAGAACCCGAACTTGGAGTGATTACCGATATGCAAGGATTCTTCACCATGGAAAACGTTCCGGTAGGCAGGCAATCCTTTGCCTGTAGCTTTTTGGGGTATGAGGACGCCTTGGTTTCGGAGGTCTTGGTTGGTTCAGCAAAAGAAATTAATCTGACTTTCAGGTTGACGGAGTCCCTAAACCAATTGGGCGAAGTGGTGGTTTCTGCCCGTAAAGATCAAATCAAACCCAATAACAAGTTGGCAACAGTGAGTGCACGTTCATTTGGGGTGGAGGAGACCAAACGCTTCCCTGCAAGTATCAGCGATCCGGGCCGGATGGCCCTTTCGTTTGCCGGGGTGACCAATTCGGATGACACTACCAATGAAATCGTGATTCGTGGAAATGCCCCGAACCAATTACTTTGGAAAATTGAGGGTGTTGAAGTACCAGAACCCAACCACTTTTCGGAAGAAGGCTATTCCCCAGGAGCCATAAGTTTATTGAGTACCAATATGCTGGGGAATTCGGATTTCTTTACCGGGGCTTTCCCCGCGGAATATGGAAATGCCACTTCAGGTGTTTTCGATATTCGATTGCGAAACGGAAATTCCGAGAGTGCGGAATACGCCTTTCAATTTGGCGTCTTGGGAACGGATTTGGCCATTGAAGGCCCGTTCTCTAAAAATTATAAAGGTTCTTATCTGGTAAATTATAGGTATTCCACACTTACCATTTTAAACAATATCATCGAGGTTTCCGAAGGTTCTGTACCAACGTTTCAAGACCTTGCATTTAAGGTGAATCTACCGTTGGGCGATAAAACAAACCTATCTGCGTGGGGAATTGGTGGTGTAAGTGAAGATAACCAAGATAACCAAGAACAAGTGATCCCAGATGTGTTCGAAGATGAGATTTTCGAATCCAAAACTTTTATGGGTGGGGTCAATGTCAAACATTTTTTCAATCCGAATACCTCCTTGGACGGGGCCATCTCATACTCCGGAAACCGGAGTGATTATGATTTTTCCGTGGACAACCGATTCAATGGAAATTTCTTTAGGGAAAGAGACATATTGCGAAATAGCGCATTCCGGGTAAGTTCCAATCTCAACCAAAAATTTAATGCCAAAACGACTTTAAAAACGGGATTGATATATAGTAGATTGGCTTACGATGTGTTATCCGATGAGACACAGGGTACGAATACCGCAACCTTGGTCAATGCAGACGGCAATGGAACATTTTTGCAGTTTTTCTCCCAAGCGAAATATCGATTTACCGAAAAATTCTCCACCACTTTTGGCCTTCATGCCTCCTCATTTTCAGTGAATGATGATTTTGTGTTGGAGCCCAGAGGTGGATTCGAGTACCAGTTGGCTCCCAAGCACACACTAAGCGGAGGGATTGGATTGCACTCTAGAAGGATGCCCCTGAACCAATATTTTATTGAAGTGGAGGATGGCCAAGGGAACGTTACCACTCCGAATACAGCTTTGGATTTGATGCGGGCCACCCACTATGTGTTGGGGTATGATTGGCGCATCATTAAGAACGGACATTTGAAGATTGAAGCCTATTATCAAGACCTTAGAAAGGTGGCGATTTCTGCTGATCCTTCCAGAACGGATTCATTTTTGAACGGTCAATTTATCAGTGGTCCCATGGTGGATTCTGGGAAGGCCAGAAATTATGGTTTGGAACTGACCTTTGAAAAATTCTTCTCCGACCAATATTACTTTTTGGTGACAAGCTCGCTTTTCGATTCGAAGTATAGGGCGGGAGATGGTAATTGGTACAACAGCCGATACAATGCCAACTACACTTTTAATGTGGTGGGAGGAAAGGAATTTAAGGCGGGAAAAACAGGGAACAACATTTTTGGTGTTAACGCCAAATTGTTATGGAACGGAGGAAAAAGAGGTACTCCGGTGGATTTGGATTTCTTTGACCAAACCGGTCAGGTCCGCTTGTTGCAGAACCAAAGAAATACCTTGGAGTTTGATGACTATTGGCGGTTGGATGCCAGTTTTTCCTATCGCATAAACAGGCCCAAGGTGGCTCATGTAATTTCATTGGACATTCAAAATGTAACGGACAGGCAGAACATTGATGAAATGGTCTTCAATACACGGACCAGAACTATGGTTCCGGAATACCAGTTGGAACTTTTACCATTACTGAATTATCGCATAGAATTTTAATCAAAAAACATACATCATGAAAACAATCAAAAACACCTTGCTAGCCATAGGTATGGCCTTTTTTACCAGTTCGTGCTCCTATGAGACCATTAGAGTATCGGACGAGATATCGACCCGTAGTTACAATTTTGACAATGTTACCGCACTAAGTGTGGCAACGGATTTTAAGGCTTATGTTAGCTTTTCTGAGAACACGGAAAGGGTAGAAATAAGGGCAAATGACAATCTTTTTGGGAAAATCAGAGTGTATCAAGAAGGAGGCAGACTTGTAGTTCGACTCAAGAATAATATTCGCCTTAAGGGCAAAGAAACCTTGCAATTGTACATCACAACAAAGGAGATTAGGGATTTTAGCGCTTCTTCAGATGCCGTAATTTTCTTGGATGACCCTCTTGTGGCCGATAACGTTAGCTTGGAACTGAGCTCGGATGCCCGTTTTGAAGGGGATATAACAACGGATGACTTTGAACTTAGGGCGTCTTCGGATGCTAGCGCCGATCTGTTTTTAGAGGCAGGCAGGACATATATGAGCCTTTCATCCGGAGCCAATATTGATGGGGAAGTGCAAACTTCGGAAGCTACCCTAAAGCTTAGTTCAGACAGTGTTTTGGATATGATTGGTACCATGGATGATTTGGACGCCAGTCTTTCCTCGGATAGCCAGTTGCGGGACTATGGGTTGCAAGTTGAAGATTTAAAAATTTCCCTCACCTCGGATAGTGATGCCTATTTAACAGTAGCCAGAACCATAGATGTTACCGCAAATTCAGATGCCAGACTGTTCTATAAGGGCGATGCAGATATCGTAAGACAAGTACTCTCTAGTGACGGAAGAGTCATTAAAAAGTAAGTTGGCCTATACAGATTTACAGATTTTATGGGAATAAGGATTATTTTGACCAAAATTTGAATATGATTCCGCGGCTTGCAAAACATATGGGAATAGGATTATGCCTTATATGTTGTTGGGCTTGCCAAACAAAACAGCAGACCATGGTCCATCCCATACATAAATTGCAGGAAGAAATAACCTCATTATGTAATATTGTCTATAAGTCCGTTGATGGCCGACAACTTCAATTGGATGTATTCGTCCCATCCAAAAAACTTGGCGAGGAACCTTGGCATGAACTTTTAGATAGTCCAACCCCCACCTTGGTGTATTATCATGGGGGAGGCTGGGTCGAGGGAGATCGCTTTTCCAGATTTTTAGAGGTTTTGCCCTATTTAGAGAAAGGTTGGGCCGTAATCAATGTTGATTACAGATTATTGCAAGAAACCGACCTGTTAGGCGGGATTGAGGATTGTTTGGATGCCCTGAATTGGGTGGGTGAGCATGCTGTGGAATATAACCTTGATACTACTCAGGTATACGTTTCGGGGGAATCCGCCGGAGGTCATTTGGCCCTTTTAACCGGAATGATGGATCAAGAAAGTATGCGTGAACTTTTTGCCAAGAAGCGAACACAAAAGGTAGCAGGAATCATTAATTGGTTTGGAATTACCGATGTGGGCAAAGCGGTGGATTTTTGGAATGACACGGAATATACCCGGTTGATCAATCAAGGTTCAAAAGGTACTCCTGAAAGCCACTATAAGCGAATCTCACCTATAAGTTATGTGACCGAGGAAATACCTCCGATAATTAGCTTTCATGGTGATGCAGATATCAATGTAGATGTGGACCAATCGAGTGAATTACATAGGAAATTGGATGAATTTGGAGTGAAAAACCAGCTGGTCATTGTGCCAGGAAAAAAACATGGTGGTTTCTCTGCCGAAGAGTTGACGGATTGTTATGATCAAATATGGAAGTTTTTCAATTGACCTAGCATCAGCGATTTAGCTATTTTGGTTATCTTAAAACCGCAACCAAAAATAGACCTCATGAAAAAAACAATCATCACCCTTGTACTGGGAACCTTCCTTCTTTTTATTTGGAACGCCGTTTCATGGATGGTACTTCCCTTTCATTCCCAAACCTTGAACAGTTTGCCTGAAAACGTATTGGATGTTGAGGCGTTGAAACAGTCCGACTTAAAAAGTGGAGTCTATCACTACCCCGGATTTCCTGAGAGTCAGTCCCCAGAAGCTATGGCCGCCATGGAGCAACTACTGCAATCGCAGCCGAGAATACCTTTTATGGTGGTTAAAAAAGAACCCACCTTGCTGTTTGACCCTATTCAATTTTTTTGGAGCCTGATAATCAATCTGGTTACAGTGGTCCTGGCCTATTTCCTTATTAAAAAGCTGTCTCCCAAAAACCCCAAGTCCATTTTGTTGTATGCCCTTGCACTGGGCGGAATTGTTGCGCTTATTTCGGACTTGAGCCTGATGAATTGGTACTTTTTTTCATTGGACTATACCTTGGTAAACTTATTGGACCGAATTGTTTCTTTTGGACTCTTGGGAGTTCTTTTCGGCATATACACATTTAAAAACGCATCAGATGGCTAAGGAAGAAAAAATCTTGACCTTGCATCCTCAAGGCAAGTCGGGAGTAAATATCTTAAAACGACGGTACGATTTTATAAAGGATTATATCGTAAAAACGGTGAAGGAACATGGCACTATTACCTTCGAAAAATTAGGGGATATGGCGATAGGGGAACTAACGAATCAATTCGATGGAAAGGTGCTTTGGTATATAGTAACGGTAAAATTGGATTTGGAGGCCAGGGGCATTATTGAACGCATTCCCAAAACAAGCCCACATCAACTACGGATGAAAAGTTAGGGCGGCAATCCAGTTAAAATTAGCCTTGGCTTTGCCTATGATGGGATTTCTAAATAGCTTTAGAAAAAATCCGTTTTATGGGCATTTCCCCAAAATTACAGCAGGCTTTTGACCTATTAGACGCGGCCAATGCCAATGATCCCAATATTGAGGAGGTGAATGGCAAAACCTATCCCAAAGAGCTGCTCTATGCCCAAAGGATGACGGAAACTCTGGATGATTTTGAGTCAAATGCCAGTATGGCCCTGAAACTTGCAGCCCGGAGCCAACATATTTGTCGCTGGGAAATCCCCAGAAACATCTACGAAATGAATCGGGTGGGCTACTTAAAATGGCGTGAGGAACTTAAAAAATTTCACGCCGAAAAAGCGGCTGGGATACTTCAGGAAATTGGCTTCGCCAATGAGACCATGGAAAAGGTGCAGCTATTGCTACTAAAAAAACGGCTAAAGAAAAATAAAGAGACCCAGACTCTTGAAGATGTGATCTGTTTGGTCTTTCTAAAATACTATTTTGAACCCTTTGCAGAAAAACATGAGGAGAAAAAGGTCATCGATATCCTTAGAAAGACTTGGAAAAAAATGTCGACTAAGGGACAAAGTGCGGCCCTAAAACTTTCAATTTCCCAGAAAGCAAAAAATGTAATACAAAAAGCGATTGACGATGGAGCGGAATGAGCTATATCCCATTTTTTTAAAGGTAAACCAACTTCAGGTTCTAATTGTCGGAGGTGGTAACGTAGGCTTGGAAAAATTAACTTTTTTGCTCAAGTCGAGTCCCAAGGCGCAAGTACAGATGGTGGCTCCGGAGTTTTTAAGGGAAACCAAGGAGCTGGCTGAAAAACATGGGGTTCAGATGGTAGTGCAACCTTACCAAAAGGACTTTCTAGATGGTAAACATATGGTGGTTGCCTGCACCGATAGGCCTGAGGTCAATGAACAAGTATATCATGATTGTAGGGAACGGAGTATTTTGGTGAACGTTGCGGACAACCCACCTTTCTGCGATTTTTACATGGGTGGAATCGTGACCAAGGGCAATGTTAAAGTGGCAATCTCCACCAATGGTAAATCCCCGACGACAGCAAAACGATTACGCCAGTTTTTTGAGGATGTTATACCGGAGGATATCGATGATCTGGTCAAAAACCTAAACGAATACCGGAAAACGCTGAAGGGTGATTTTGAGGAAAAGGTGGAAGCCTTGAATGAGTTCACCAAAGGCCTAGTGCAAAAAAAAGGAGAACATGAAGATTAGGATAAGAGGGAATTCGGTGCGTTACCGACTCACTAGAACGGAGGTGGAAACTTTTTGCAAGGAAGGAAGTTATAACGATGAAACGCATTTTGATGCCCAGACCTTCATCTATAGATTGGTAGCGAAAGAAGGAATTTCTGGATTGGAAGCATCTTTTGACAACAATACGATAACCCTTTATCTACCCTTGGAGGAAACTAAGGTATGGGCAACTAGCAATAGGGTAGGATACCAAAATACAATACCTCTTCAAAATGGAGGGCAACTTCAGCTTTTGGTGGAGAAGGATTTTGTATGCATGGACGAAACCGTTGAAGACCAATCGGATAATTATCCCAATCCAAAGGCGTTATAACCGTTTCATAGCCTCCATAAGCTCATCCTTTTTTCTTGGGGAAAGGCTCACATGCATATCGTTGCTCATCATAATGTAGCCCCCATCAGCCTTGACGTACTTTTTCACCTCTTTCAGATTGATGACATAACTGTTGTGCACGCGCATAAATTGGTGTTCGCCCAATAATGCCTCATATTCCTTAAGGTGTTTGCTCACCATAAGCTTGTTTTTGTTTTTGAGCACAAAGGAGGTATAGGAACCATCTGCCTTACAGAGTACAATATCCTCTATGGCAATAAATTCCATGCCTCCCGTAGTGGCCAGGCAGATTTTTTCCTGCTTGTAGGTTTCTTTGGACAGGTTTTGCATCAGCGTATCAATTTGTTGTCTGTACACATTGGTGTCCATACGGTTTCGGGCCTTTTCAACTGCTTGTTTTAGTTCGTCAAGGTCAATAGGTTTTAACAGATAGTCCAAGGAGCTGAACTTTATCGCTTTTATGGCATATTTTTCAAAAGCCGTGGTGAAGATAACCTCAAAGGTAGGGTCCTTGATTCGGTCCAAAACGTCAAAACCCTGTCCGGTCTGCAGTTCAATATCAAGGAAAACTACGTCCGGACTCATGACCGAAAGCACCTTTACCGCTTCATCCACATTACTGGCCATACCAATAACCTTTACATCTTTACAGAACTCCTCCAGCAATGCCTTCAGGGTTTCCCTACTTTTTTTCTCGTCCTCTACGATTACTACATTTAAAATCATATCCGTGTTTTTAATGCTTCAAGAATTTGTATGACGACTTTTGTCCCGGCCGGATTGCCGTTTTCATCATATTTATCAATAATTTCTACTGTGCTATTTCCAATTTCCGAGGAGGTTAGCAACTCTAGTCGCTTCTCGGTAATTGCCATTCCCCGTGACCTTTTTTTGGTTTTTGGGCTCGATTTTTTGTTCTGGGATTCCGTTCTTCCTACACCATTGTCTTCAACACTACAAATTATGTTGTTTTTTTGTCTTTCAAAACTAATTGTGAGTAACTTTTCACCCTTTTCTTTGGGGAGCAACCCATGCACAATGGCATTTTCGGCATATGGTTGAATTAAAAACAACGGAACTTCTATGTCGTCCGGTTCCAGGTCTTCGGCAACATTGATTTTATAGGAGAAGGTATCCTCAAACCGAAGGGACTCCAACTCCAAATAGGATTTCAATAATTCTATTTCCTCGGAGAGCAATGCTGTTGTTTCAACGGAACTTTCCAAGATGTTACGGGTGAGCTTCCCAAATCGGGAGAGATACTTGAGGGCGGAAATCTTGTTGTTGTTCAATATCAAATGCTGAATGGAATTCAAGGAGTTGAAAATAAAGTGTGGGTTCATTTGTGCGCGAAGGACGCTGCCCTCTTTAAGCGACACTTCACGCTGTAGGGCGATATTTTCTTCGTATTCAGATTTGACCTTGTACGCAAGACCCAATGAAAAAATAATTATCTCCACACCTGACCCAACTACCATATAATATCGGTTTATGGTAAACAGGAATAGGATTCCGCCCAGCATAAAAACAAACGAACCTGCCACTACAAAAAAGGCCAGTCGGTCCTTGGCTTTCAACGAGAGATAAATCATAATAAAAAGCCCATATACCGTCATTAAGATGCGCTCAAAATCCAAGCTTAGCAGGTGAAGGGAATAGTGTTTGCTGAACAAAAAGGCCGCATCCAAAACCATGATGGCGAGCAAGGTCGCTATTACGACCATGGTAGGCCTGTAAAGAAATGGATATACTTTCTTAATATCCAAATAGTGTAATACGAAAGCGGTGTAGAATAGATTGAAAAGCACCTGTGAAATAACGGAAAGCCAATTACCCACGGGTGTTTGTGCCAGGGTTATGTTCCAAGGTATTGCAATCTTATGTAGCATCAAAAAGAGGCAAGAACTGAGCAGATAAAGCGAATAGTACAAAAACTCCATTCTTCCAACATTAAGGAAAATGGTGAGGAATGTGAGGAATAAGATTAAACAGGCGCCCAAGTACATATAGTCGATGAGCAAAAGGTTGAGCTCTTTTCCCGAATAGTAATCACTATAAAATTTGTCCGATTCCTCACCCAAAAACCCGATTCCCCATTTAGCAATGTTGGAGTAAATGCTGTACAGTTTTACCTTGATAAGCAAGTGCCTATTTTTGATTAGATTGGATTTAGTGAAGGAAATGCTTGGAAAGTGAACCACTGAGGTTGAAGGCTCAATGGCATTGTAATAGCCAAATGGGGTTGACACCAAATTGCCGTCCTTTATATAATAGAGCTCGGCCTCATCAAAAAAGGAGGTCCTGAGTTTCCATGAGGATTTGGTCTGCAGGGTGTCCGTATAGTCTGAAAAATCCAACAGTATCCAGTACATCTTATTTGGGGCAGTAAGCTTTAATTGTGAAGGCGGTTCAAATGCGCTGTTCCTCTGAAGTACTTGATCGGCCTTGAGATTTTGGTCGGTTGTCTCTAAAACCGTAAAGGGAACGGCCTGTAGACTTCGTTCATTTCCGGACTGTGCATGCAGCCCTTGCCCGGTAAGGTTGAACCAGATAATGCAAAGCATCCAAAACCCAAGTGACTTTTTCAATTTGAGTGTTAAAAATTAAGCTGTAATTATGAGTTTTATGTGTGTGGGGATACTGAAAACTTCCATGTTCGCCCAACGATTTGAGGCAAAGGTTGACTTGGAAATTTGTTTACACTATTTAAAGTACAGCTTTTTTTCAGCAAACATTCCCGCAGGACTGGCCATGCACTTTTTTGGTGTTGTTTAGCATGGTTTTTCATCTGGGGGTTCTTGTTTTTTCTTACAGCCAGGTCAAATTCTGTATTTGGGTTACAGGGCTTGTTGTAATTGGGGTGCCAGGAAAAAATCATTAAAGGGAGTCGGGGATGAAGTGTCAAGGGTTGAAAGACGAAGGGTTGAAGGGTATGGACGGTTATTGGTTGTGGAATGCAACGTAAAATCCACCACGTTCTTTCTTGGACGGCCAAAACGCAGCATAACCCCATACCCGTGCTTAGCAATATCCTAAAATACTAATGGTGGATTTCTCCTCATTCTTTGGCCCTGTGGGATTAACCACAGAACCCTTTTTGTTTGAACAAGTTCTTTACGACGAACGGGGGTAAAAGTAGCTTCGGAGTTCCAAAATAAGCGGGTCAATTTGATGCATGCCCCTTTTCAATTGACGGATGACCCTTCTACAGCAACGAATACGGTAAGAGACCGAACCGGCCATGGTATTGTGACCAAAAAAGAACCACCGTCCGTAACCTTCCCCCGATATAGGAAGGCACAAAACAGTGGTTTAAAAAAACCTGCAACGCGGGCTTAAGACGTTACAGGTTTGGTTGCAGCTGCCCAGAATGGGCATTACAGGGGCTTTTATTGGAGGGCCTGAAACCTATGTAAGGGTGCCATTTTCTCCTCGTAGGACATGTTGTCCCAATCTTGTGTTTTGGTACCTTCATATCCTTTGGTAGTAGTGCCCACCTCTATTTTTTCCGTTTCTATAACCAACAGAGGCCTAAGGTCTTCAATTGGATTTTCACTAGCGTAGATATCCAAAATAGCTCCATTCAAAGCATTATCTCCTGTCATTCTTATCCGCATTCCTGTATTAGAATCTGGATTGCAAATCCAACTCTGTACTATACTTCTTGGTAAGGGGATAGGAAACCATCCGGGATCACTGGAAGAGGTTCCCGAACCGGCAATATATTGAATTGAATAATCATCCAATTCACCTTCGCCAAAGGCCCAATTGTCGCTGTCTCCTCCTTTTCCATCCCAACCATCTGTATCATTGGCAGCATCCCAATTGGCAGAAGCTTCGTCGAAAATTGGATCATCTTCATTGTAAAAACCTAGATTGAAGTATAAAGGCAAAGCATCACTGTTATATTGTGAAATATATATGTAAAGTATTGCCTGGTTGAGATGAAATGAATCAGTACAGTTTTCATTTTCTTCTACAAGGATATTTGATATTTCTTCGGAGATACCTTCAAACCGAATAACGGTATGGGCATATTGTACTAAATCCGGATTGTTGTTTACCGAAAAGTATAGATTTAAAAGATTACTGTTTAAATTTCCATTGGGAGTATAGTTATCAATGGAAGCATCCTGAGTTCCTGTATACCCTTTAAATCCATCTTGGAAGTAAAAATCCACATTGGGTTTGTCCTCTCCAGGGTTACCTGGATCTCCTTTTGGTCCGGTTTGGCCCGTTACCGATGCCCCTGCTGGACCTTCTGGACCTCTTTCCCCGTCTTCTCCAGAACATCCGATAAACGTCAGGGCAGCAAGGATAGAGCCTGTCATAACTAATCTGCTTAATTTCATTTCATTTTTTTAATGGGTTAATAAGTGTTCAAAAGTAGAAGGGCATGTGGGTAGAATTGCCACACAATTGACGGATGCCCCTTTTGAGTTGACAGATGCCCCTTCTGAGTTTATGTGTGCCTAAAATGACCCTTTAGGAGACCACTGCTTGTAGCCGGGAAGGACGGGAGGTTATAAAATGGCCCTTGAACTCCAAAGTGGCCCTGTTGCTAAAGTAGATGAGCACTTCTTCATAATCGTTCAGGTTTATGTTGGCCCGTTGCAGATCGGTCTGTATCTGCGTCTTGTATGAAAGTCCTTTTTTCAACGTTTGGACCATACGATTCCGTGGTTTTACGATCAATACCTTGAGGTTGGTAATATGCCAAGCTGGCACATGAAAATTGGATACGCCATCTACCAAACACTTAAAGGTTAGGTAGACCTTACCGGTATTTTTATAAACATTGGCCGTATATCCCAGGGCCTGGTTATTGATGGGGAGTTTAAGGCAGGTGTCTTCGGTTTCCAGATAAAATAAAATGGGACAATGGCAAATTATCTCTTCCGTGATCTGGGGTACATCTAGGGACACGGACCAGGACGGGAGCTGCCCCCTAAGATCAAAGGACAACAGTTCAATGGTATTGGAGGCCCGGGAAACCGTTCGTTGTTTTATCCTTTTACTGGCCTTCGCAGATTTTCGTAAAAGGTAAATGGGATATCCCGCTATAATGGCGGCGCAGACAAGCGCCCATATTATGGTAATACTATGCATAAGATTTTTGTTTCTGTTCTATTTGGGACACCGTGACCAGCTACAACGAAATAACAGCTTTAGCGGGGTACTTTTGGGTTGGAATGGACGTACACCCCTTTTGGATTGACGAATGCGGGACAACCGTTGAAAAGGACCATTTCCCCGACAAAATGCACCTGTCCCCGTCAGCCCATACGGGTGTTTAGGTTTTTCATGCCATCCAAGTGCTCCAATTCCCCAATGACCTTCATAACATCGTAATTGGCGATGCGCCTGGAGCTATAGTTCCTTTTAATTTGGTTGATGTAGGTATGGATTTCCAAGGTGTAATAGTTTTCCAACTCAAAGATGGTTTCGTCATCCATGTGCAAGGGCTCATAAGGCCTTATCCTGCCATGGGACCGGGCATTGTACACAATTTTAAAATCGTTACTTTGGGTGTCCGCCCATTCTATGGTCACTTCAATTAGATTGTTCATTCGTTCTTTAAGTTTGTAGGTTGCTCGTTTTGGGATTTTTCCGGTTTCGTAGTCTTGTTTCACTAGGTCCAAAATCCATCGCTCAATAAAATTTTCCTTCATGTTGTTCATTTTGATTTAGGTGTTCTGAAAGGACCCAAAGCGGGTCGTTTTTTGAAGGTTGATGGGTGGTTCCCGATAGGTGGGCGTAATACCCTGGTTTTCCTGTCCACGGATAGAAGGGAGCAATGGTCTCCCTGTGGTTCTCGGGAAAATTTTTGAGGGTTGAAGGGGTAGAGCGGTGGGTTATGTAGGTTGCTCCATGGACAGATTTGGGGTGTTTTGTGTTTATCTCATACTACATTTTTTTTAAAAAGTTGATTGTTTCTTTTCGGGCATCCGCGCTTTGTGGAAGTTCGTCTGTGTCAAAGCCATGGCCTACATTTTGATAAACTTCCAATTGCACGGGACTTCCTTTTTCTTGCAATTGCGAAACCATGCACAACGCATTTTCCGTAAGGGAATCCTCTTCTCCCAAGATGCACAGCATTGGTTTGTTGGTGTTATAGATGTATTCCTTGGCCGCATCATCACTACAGGGGTTTCCGCCCCAAAATCCGTTTCCGAAAGCACCACCATAATAAAAGATAGAACGGTTGAACCCTCCTTCTTTGGGAGGAGGGGGAGGGGGAAGCACCCCATCGCTGATGCCGTACGTTTTTCCACCGAATTTTTGCGTCCAATCCCATTCTTCTGGAATGGCATCATGGTCAAATTGCGTGGCTGCCAAGGCTGTGCCCCCGTCTGAAAATCCCAATAGCCCTACTTTTTGGGGATGAATGACCGCATTACTATCTTTAAACTGAAGATTTCGAAGCATGGTCAAAGCATTAAAGGCGTCCTGGGGACGTACCCATTGTGAGCTGATTAGCCACCGATCTGGGGGAACTTTCCATTTCCCGGTCCGTTCCTCACATCCCCTTGGGGAATAGCTGTCGGGGAAAACCGCCACCATCCCATTTTGGTTGATGAGTTCTTTCCAATCTTCAAATTGACTGCCCAATACACCCTTTTCAGGGTCGTTGTCTTTCCAGAGTCCGCCTGAGCCATGCAGTACCATGACCGCTTTCATGGCGGAACTTGGGTTGGGGGGTATGGCAAGGTAAATCGGTACTCGGGAGTTCCCTACCGGAATATGGATTATAGTATCAGAAGTTTTGGTGGATATGGCAATGGGGTCGGTAATGGTAAATCCTTGGTCATCATCCTTGTTACAAGAAATCAGAAAAGCTAAAACGATACTAATACCTGCGAGTTTTTGTAAATTTTGAAAGTGTTTCTGGTTCATAGTTTGTTCGAATTTGTTTTGAATTATCTGGTGCATCCACAGTTGGAAATACCTCTTAGAAAATCATAGCCCACCGTAGCTTGAAAGGTGTTGGATTCGGTAACTAGGTCGTTCATAAAAACATGATAGGACAGCCCCATATAGAAATCCCCTTTTTTAAGTCCTATCATGGGACCAAAAGTCAGTGGTTTTAAGAATTGATCATTTAAAAAGCGGTAGGTGAAGCCTAAATAGTAGTAATCTTCAAAATCGTACCATCTAAATTTTGTGTTGAAATCAGTGGAAGAACGGGAGTCGTTTTCAAAGTATTGGAAGAAGACGGAAGGCTCCATTTCAAAAACATCCCTGGGGTGTCTTCGCAGCCTATATCCCGTGTACACGTAATAATTGCGAAGAATATTTGGCTCATATAATAAATTATAGGCACTGAAATCCTTGTTCAATAGGTTGGAAACGTTGGCACTGAGATAGAATCTATCCTTTCTGTAAAGGAACCCCACATCAAAGTTTGGATTGCTGGAAGCCTTGTCGCCAATAATGGAGGGGTCAAAAGTATCATCGAAATTTTCAATATTGATTCGAAACTGGTTGAGATTAAAGGAAAGCGCAAAGGAAAAAAAGTGCTTTTCGTATTGATCGATGGTCAGATGGTGGGCGAAGGAAATTTTCGCTCCTTTTTGTTCCGTTGCCCCATTGGAGTCATTGTACAATACCATGCCCACTCCCGATCGGTAACCCAAGCGAACATCTGCGGAAAGGGATTGTGTGTTCGGAGCGTTTTTGATTCCCACCCATTGGGTCAGTCCGCTGGCCCTGACCTTTACATAATTACCTATTCCGGCGTAAGTGGGCGACATTAAAAAGGGGTTGTCCGATAGGTATTGGGAGAATTGGGGAATAGTAAGCTCTTGACCGTAGAAATTCAAAACGGCTAATATGAAAAGCGAGCCTATTATTTTCTTATGGAATGTGTGCATACTTATCGGTAAAGGGTAAAATGTCCAATATATTCTCGGCCCGTTTTATCGTTCAAACTGACCTTGTACCAGTAATCCCCTGCCGGCAAGGGTCTGGACTTATAAGTTCCGTCCCAACCATTATCGGTTTGCCCCATGGTTTTGATCTCCCTGCCGTGTCGGTCAACAATCAATGTTCTTATGTTGGGGAAATCCCGAATATTTCGTGGCCCCCAAAAATCATTGGCACCATCTTGGTTTGGGGTGAAATAATTGGGAATAATGATATCTATAAAGTCAATCACGGTGATAGAGTCCACAAGCTCGCAACCCTTGCTGTCCAAAACCCTGACCGAAAAAGTTCCGTTGGAAGGGACTGTGAGGGTAGGTGTTGTTGTACCCGGATCCTGGTCCAAAAAGTAGGTGTAAGGTGGGAAGCCTCCCGATACCGATACTTCTATTTTGCGGAATCCGTTGTGTGATAGCTCCATTTGAAACGGAGCAATTGTGTCCACTTCAAATGGAATAAACTCAAGGCATCCACTATTGTGGAGAATTGAGATGTAATGGTCCCCGGGTCCAACATCTGAAAAACTGGAATCCAGACGGTAATCATCGAGATGGGAAGAATCCAAAGCGTACATCACATGATCCTTTTCTGATGGGTCTTCCAGGTTAATCATGATGGTGTTGTTTTTGGGGTCGCAGTTATAAGTAGATTCAATTATGGCATTGAGATTAGGATTGTCACTCTGAATTTGAATCGTTTCAAAGACTTCGCAACCTTTACTATCCGTTACCTTAATTTCATAGTTTCCGCTTTCCAGCTGTTCAAATGAAAATGAATCGTTGGCATAGGGTATGGGAGGGTAATTGTTGACACTTACCATATAAGGAGCTGTTCCATTGATCCCTGAAATATGGACCTTCCCATCAGTTGCTCCTGTACAGGATTCGTTTTGGCTCTGGATGTTCAGGGAAAATGAAATGATTGAAATTGAGAAGTTGTTCTCTGCATCGGGACACGGTGGACTACCTGGATTGAAGACATAGAGCAACATACTTGAATCAACAATATCTCCAGCTGAAAGTTGTGTTCCGGTTCCTCCAGGTCCAGTATAATAGTTACCGTTCATAAGCGTGGGAAGGATGTAGGGGCCACAGGATTCAACATCCTCAGGAGCGTCGGCGTGAACGGCATCTGTTTTGTTGATGACCACGTTAAAGCTATTGTCAACTGCTCCACAGGAACCGTTTTCTGGACTAAACACATAAAGTATAGCGGTATCGTTAACAGTATCTCCTTCGAAGAGTGCATTCCCTCCTCCGTTAGGCGCATCAAAGTAGTTCCCATTGGCCAAACTTGGCAATTCGTAAGATTCACATGCCACCACATCTTCAGGGGCATCTGCCAAAGGCATAGTGTTGATGGTAATACCGAACATTTCCTCCGCAAAGCAATTTGGGATGCTTCCTGTCTCATCATAAATGTAAAAAGTACCGGTAGAAGTGATTATATCTCCTGGATTTAATTGGTTTCCTCCTCCATTGGGCGCGTCGTAGTACCTTTCGTTGCCTGTAAGACTGGTCCCGGTGATAGGAGGAAGGACAAAGGATTCACAAGCATCGATATTTCCTAAGGGATCGATGTTGGGGGTGGTATATACTGATATGGTTTGAGTCACATCGATAAAATTATTCGCTCCATCGGTGATCCTATAAGTCCGTGTTATAAGTTCGGGGTTTGTATTTCCATCGGAAACATCGCCTTGATGTGTAACCGCGAGCACTCCACAGTTATCCGCTTCATCAATGACCACCAAAGTATCCGGGGGAGGAGGGGCATTACAGACTACTATAGGGGCTGGATTGGAAGCAGTTGGAATCTCATTATCCACCACGGTCACGGTCTGGTTATCCTGTGCGGTATTCCCTGCATTGTCGGTGACGGTCCAAGTGACCACGGTGACCCCAACGGGAAATGGTGACGGCGCATCGTTGGCCACGCTGGCCACTGAACAATTATCATTAGTCACAGGAATCCCCAGAATGGGATTGGCCTTACAGTTTGCATCGGCATCGACAATGACATCTGCCGGAGCGGTAATGGTCGGATCCGTAGTATCATCCACAGTGATGGTCTGCTGTGCGTCAATGGAATTCCCAGCTCCATCGGTCACTGAGTAGGTACGGGTGATGGTCTCGGGATTTGACTGCCCGTCCGAAACATCGGATACAAAGGCGACCGTGGGAACGCCACAGTTATCGGCCTCATCGGCGACCATCAGGGTATCGTGTGTTGGTACGTCCCCGCTGCACTGCACGTTTATGGGTGCAGGGTTGGAGGCTGTTGGGTCAGTGGTATCGTTTACGGTGATGGTCTGTTCCACATCTATGGAATTGCCCGCCCCATCGGTGACGGAGTAGGTTCGTGTTATGGTCTCTGGATTGGAGAGTCCATCTGAGACATCGGAAACGAATGCAACGGTGGGCACACCACAGTTATCGCCCTCATCGGTGACCACCATGGTATCGGGTGTTGGTACGTCCCCGCTGCATTGCACGTTAATGGATGCCGGGTTGGATGCTGTTGGGTTAATGGTGTCGTCCACGGTTATAATCTGCTGCACGTCAATGGAATTCCCAGCTCCATCCGTCACTGAGTAGGTACGGGTAATGGTCTCGGGATTTGAAAGTCCGTCCGAAACATCGGATATGAAGGCAACGGTAGGTATTCCACAGTTATCCGCCTCATCGGTGACCATCAGGGTATCGTGTGTTGGTACGTCCCCGCTGCACTGCACGTTTATGGGAGCAGGGTTGGAGGCTGTTGGGTCAGTGGTATCGTTTACGGTGATGGTCTGTTCCACATCTATGGAATTGCCCGCCCCATCGGTGACGGAGTAGCTTCGTGTTATGGTCTCTGGATTGGAGAGTCCATCTGAGACATCGGAAACGAATGCAACGGTGGGCACACTACAGTTGTCGGCCTCATCGATGACCACCAATATGTCCGGCGCAGGCACATCGGTAACGCACTCCACATTTATGGGAGCGGGATTGGAGGCGGTGGGATCCTCGTTATCGTTTACGGTCACGGTCTGGGTATCCTGTGCGGTATTCCCCGCACCATCGGTGACGCTCCAGGTGACCAAGGTGATCCCAATGGGGAATGGTGAAGGTGCATCGTTGGTCGCGCTTGCCACGGAGCAATTATCGTTAGTTACAGGAATCCCCAGAGCGGGGTTTGCCTCACAGTTGGCATCGGCATCGATATTGACATCGGCCGGAGCGGTAATGATCGGGTCTGTGGTATCGTTTACGGTGATGGTCTGATCCACATCAATAGAGTTTCCTGCTCCGTCAGTGATGGAGTAGGTTCGAGTGATGGTCTCGGGATTGGAGAGTCCGTCTGAGACATCGGAAACGAATGCAACGTTGGGCACGCCACAGTTGTCGGCTTCATCGGTGACCACCAGGATGTCCGGCATAGGCACATCCCCGCTGCACTGAACATTTATAGTAGTTGGATTGGAAGCTGTTGGGTCTTCAATGTCTTGTATGGTAACAGTAAAAGACTCCTCATCGGAACAATTTGGGGTACTTCCAGTTTCGTCATAGATATAGAAAGTATTCGAAGATGTTATAACATCCCCAGCGTTGTATTGATTACCGCCACCATTTGGCGCATCATAGTAAGCCTGGTTTCCAGTAAGGTTGGTTCCCATAATTAAGGGAAGTACAAAAGAACTGCAATCTTCTTCGTTGGAAATAGGATTTATGTTTGGCGTGTAGTTGATGGTAATGTCGAAACTGTTCTCCGCATCCGGGCAAGATCCGGTTCCCGGGCTGAAGACGTACAGGGTCATACTGGAGTTGACGACGTCCCCTGCATTGAGGATGTTGCCTCCCCCGTTCGGTGCATCGTGATAGGTTCCGTTCACCAAGGGAGGAAGGGCATGGGAATCACAGCTCTCTACATCCGCCGGTGCATCTGCAAGGGGCGAGTTGTTGACGGTGATGATAAACACTTCTTCATCGAAACAATTTGGTGTGCTTCCAGTTTCATCATAAATGTAGAAGGTGCCAGAAACGGTTATATTGTCCCCTGGATTATATTGGTTTCCCCCGCCGTTTGGTGCGTCGTAGAACGCTTCACTACCAGTTAGGTCGATACCGCCTATTGGAGGGAGGACAAATGAGTCGCAAGCATCGATATTTCCCAAGGGGTCAAGACTAGGGGTGCTGTATACGATTATGGTCTGAACCACATCTATAAAGTTATTGGCGCTATCTGTAACCCTGTAGGTCCGGGATATGGTTTCAGGATTTGTGTTTCCATCTGTCATATCACCTTGATGGGTAACGGTAGGTACCCCGCAATTGTCAGTTTCATCGGTTACCACCAAGGGATCGGGAAGGGGTATAAGGTCACAAACTGAAATGGGTGCAGGATTACTGGCGTTGGGATTTTCCGTATCTGAGTAACCCACCGTAAATACATTGTTATGTTTGAAATCTACATTGTCAAAGAAGGCATTACCGCCGCCATCTACCGAGGTGGCATTGATTTGGGT
Source organism: Bacteroidota bacterium (assembly GCA_039196145.1). Taxonomy (GTDB): domain Bacteria; phylum Bacteroidota; class Bacteroidia; order Flavobacteriales; family Flavobacteriaceae; genus Flagellimonas. The sequence continues at coordinate 8,256 of JBCCUY010000006.1, read as the reverse complement.
AATTGGTCCAGTTGTAAAGTCTCCGTCTCCATCGGAATCAATTAAGAGTTTTATGCCACAGTTTCCATTGGCAAGGATATTTGAGCTTCCCAATTCCATTCTAAGGCTCACCCCCATGATTTCATTCACAGCTGGAGAATATGTTTTTTGCACTTTCCATTCGCGTTCCATTCTAGTGGTGATCAAAGGGGGTAACTCCATGGCAGTTTCATCGATGCTTCTCCCATCATTTGCCCACACCAAATAATTGTGGTCATAGGAAGGCCCATCACCATCTATACTGGTTCTGCTAAAATCCAATGCGTCATTAATGAAATCAGTGTTGGTGGAAATGGTAACCAGTGCTCCTGGATTAACACTTTTTGAAATCCGTTGGTCCTGGTTATAGCGTAATTTGGTTCCGGGAATGTCTTGGTACCTATCCGTGCCTATTCCGGCTATATCATATTTGTAGTTCGCCTCCGCCTGCCAAAAAATGGTTCCATCCGCTGTTAGATAGTTGTATACTTCATTGCCAACAGTTGAACCCAATTGTCCTGTAAGATCATTATTTAGCGTTATACCATATTTAATGGCCAAATAGCTTTCCACTCGCTGTCTGGAGTTGGTATCCAGTTTGCCATCCAATAACAATATTTCGGCAATGGAACCGGATAGATTTCTGTTAGGGTCGCTGCTATTGAAGTGCTTGCCAAGTCTGTTGAAGAGATACAGGTCACTGGGGGCTAGCAAATGATTCCATATAACATCAATATCGGGTTGGCCATTGACCCAGGTTTGAAGTGTTTCTTGATCAGTGCCCGTAACCTCCCGGCTTAAAACTCCAATGGTAGGCTCCCCGAGTGTATTTATGGAACCACTTTGAAAGTAACCACCACCATCGCCGGCCCACGTGCGTCCTACGGAAAGCATATTCCCTGCGGAGACACCCAAAGAAAGATTTGTGGTAGAGCTATGATGTGTATCGATATCACCACCATGTAATAATCGCATGGTTTCCGCGGAATTCCCTGCTCCTATGGCCTTAAAAACTACATATAGGGTTATGTCCTCTCTTGTGACGGACCTGTAGTGCAATGCCTGGCCATTCCCTGAACCATCAAACAGTACAACGGGATTATGGTTAATGTTATCCATACTGTTCCTGGCAAGAATTGGAGTTCCGGGAATGGAACCTATAGGTGTTAAATGCGAAGGTGAACCAAAAGAATGACCAAGACCTATCGGTGGAGGCAACGAATAGTCCGCTGGCAATGGGTGCGGTATTCCATCTTGGGATTGACCATCTGAAAAATCGGACCAATAGGTCAATGAAGTACCGTCTGGTGGTGGTAGTGGCGTAAGCTGCCAAAATTGAAATATTGGAGGTTTTGCCGGGGCATTTACTGCTCTTCCCGCCATAAACCAAGTATCCAGATCTTGACCAAAGCTGGGTTGCGTCAGGAATAACACTATGGAAAAAAACGTAATTCCACTTTTCGCCCGTGAATGACGGAATATATTCAATAGTACAGGTAGTATCATAGGCTAGTAGGTTTCGCCGACACTTTCCAGTTGAAAGATGGGGACATTTATACATGATAAAGTAAATAAAGTACCTTGTGTTTTTTGGTCCTGAACTAACCAATGCCCGTTTTGAGTTGATGGATGGCCCAGTTGACTTAACGGATGGATTTAAAAAAATGACCGCCCCGAATCATTACAGGGCGGCCGCGCTATCACTTTACCAAGAATATGTATTGCACCAAATCCTATTCTTAACTTACCATTTAGGAGGCACGGGATAGCTTATTTGTAAAAGCATGTCAAATAGCTGTACTAAAAATTATCCATCACGCCCAGGGAATGTGAATTCCCTGGCGCAATGGAAACCTCAACTAAACTAAACACTTTATGACCATGAGCCTAAAAGTGCATTGCTATGTATTTAAGTCAAAAAAGAATTGAACCACATCAATCCAATTGACTGAACTAAATACTTATGGTTCAAACTTACTGAACGACCTTGAAGTAAAGTGCTGCGAACTAACGGATGGCCGTCTGGGTTTATGGATGGCCTGTTTGAATTGGTAGATATAAATCCAGCAGAAAAAAAATCAAACAAAAAAATGTTATAACACAGGGAGATTATTCCTGACCCCTTTCCAAAAATGAGGTTCAAATATTCTAGTGCACCCCATAATGGCCGCTTTTTCCATATGGTTCGAAATCCGTATTGGCAAGGAAATGCCATTTTCGTTTAAACTGGTTTGTAGCTCTTGCCCAAAACAGGCATAGGCTTTGGAAATATTTCCGCCCAAGACTAGAGCGTCCGCTTTAAACATGGTCAATTTAGGGGCTAAAAAATCTCCGAGCTCTTTACCGAAATCGGCAAACACTTTTTGTGCGCTGAAGTCGCTGGAATAGGCATTTGCCAATTGCTTGACCCCAGTTGCTGTTCTACCTGTTAGGTCATAATAAGCATTGATACAGCCTCTTGTAGAGAAATAGTCGTCTGCGATACCATCTCGGTAAGGAAGATTCCAAAGACAGCCATTTTCAGGAACCAATGCCCCATGCACCACAGGGATCCCATCTGCTACGAACCCAGCACCCAATCCCGTTCCCAAGGTGATGCAAAGTTGCCGGTGGTGTCCTTCTTCTTCGGATAACCATGCCTCTCCCACAGCAAAGGAAGTGGCATCGTTCAAAAAACGAATCGGAAGACGTTTGGGGTACTCCAAAAGTGAGGATAGGGTTTGCTCAATTCCTATACCATATAAGGCTCCATATTTAAAACCTTCCGGGTACAAGGCTATACCATCTCTGTAATTGAAAGGTCCCGGAATGGCAAAGGCGATGCCTTTAATTGGCAATGGATTTGCAGCATCAATAGTCCTATTGAGAGTGCTGCCCCAGAGTTCCATAATGGATTCAAAGGGTTCCAAATTGGCCACATGATTGGTGGAGTAGGTATGTTCCAATATCATCTTTCTCTGGGTATCAACCACCGCTGATGAAATGTGGGTTCCTCCTATATCAACTCCAATAATGTATGTGCCGTGTTTGTCCATGTTCAAGGGCTAGCGTATTGGTTAGGGCTTTAATGAAAATGATTGAAGGACATGATTGTTGTTTCCCACCAAAAGATGTGTTGTTCCAGAAATCTCTATAAAACTTAGATTTTTAAGATCGGCGGGAGCAAATAGTCCTGTTTTATCCGCATTAATCCCCACAAATTGTCCGTCACCGCTATTTTTTAGAACCAGACCGTATCCAGCATCGTTCCGTGGAGTTTCGATTTCAGATGAAAACAGATTTCCACCAATGATAAGATCGATCTTACCATCCTTATCCACATCATGACCCAAAATGGCGTTTATGGATGACAACTGAGCCATTTCTGGAAAAGCGATGAACTCAAAATCCATACTTCCGTTGTTCAGTAAAACTCCACTTTTAAAATTATACGCGGTCAAGTGCAATGCTTCACTTAGGTTTTCATGGCCATAGATATCGCTAATTGTCGATTTGCCAAACAGGTCGTAGGTAGGTGTTATTTTTTTGATGGATGGCATTTGCTGGGACGAGCATTCCCTTCCACGAACCGGGAACAATTCCCCAAAGTTGTAATAGCCCAGTACCAAATCCTTGCTGCCATTGGTGTCAAAATCATGATAATACACTTCAAATGGTTCGTGCTGGTTGGCTTTGTACTTGTAATTTTGACCTAGGTTGCCCAAAATCAAATCTTCATCCCCATCTTGATCGATATCCATGGACTGAACCGCGTAATACCAACCGGATAAGCTTTCTATAGTTGGGATATCTTTTTTCTCGAATTTTCCATTTTGATTCTCAAAAAAAGTTGGCCCCATCCACTCACCAACTATGCATAGATCCAAGTCGTTATCTTGATCATAGTCCATCCAAACCCCATCCGTTACCAGTCCAATAGCATTAAGTTCCGGTGCTATTTCCCTTGTAACATCCACAAACTTTCCCTTTTCATTTCTAAACAGATAGCTGCTGGCAGGGGAGGGGTAGTCATGGGGAATAAATCTTCCTCCAATGAAAACGTCCATAAAACCATCTTGATCAAAGTCAGATACTTTGATTCGGGAACTACTGCTATGTACTTGGGGCATTAAATCTGACCTTAGATGGAATCTACCACCTCGGTTTTCATATAAACGGTCCGCATAATTTGGCGAACCTTGTTCAAACTCGTTTCCTCCTGAGGCTACCATTAAATCTTGGTCACCGTCGTTGTCGAAATCAAAAAATTGTGCATCAACATCCTCAAATATGGCTGAGTCAGTAAACACTTGATGTTCTTTAAAACTACCATTGGGCTGTTGCACAAATATCGAGGATGGTGTGCCCGTACTTTGGCCTAGAAAAAAATCTTCCCTGTTGTCCCCATTGATATCGGCCACGGCCATGGCTGGGCCAAATTTGGATAGTTTGTGGGGCAACAGCACTTGCTTTTCATAGTCGTCATAGTAGTTCTCCAAGTGGGAAATGCCCTCAACTACATGAGCGACTTGAAACAATTTTTCTGAATCTGGCATTTTCTTTTTGTTGATAATTGCTTTTTGGTCGTAACTGATGATATTATCAGTATTGATCTGAGGATTTTCAACCAGTTGTACTTCATCCTTTGACCAATACACGAAAAGGGAATCTATTTGATTGGTATTGCCCAAGCCAATCGTTAAATTGGGAGGAACAGATGATTGATACCCCCGAACACTATAGTTGGTATATTCCTGAAGCTCGCCTTGGTTGTATAGTTTCACTTTAGCGCCAATACCCATGGAGTTCGCCTTAGGTCCCTTAAAGCGTAATTTGATATAATTGTTTTCCAACAGACGATTGGAATTGTTCTCCAGAATTGAAGCTTTTTCGTCAACGTTGTTTACCACAACATCCAGATCGCCATCATTGTCCAAATCCGCATAGGCGGCACCGTTGGAATAGGTGGTGATGGAATCTTGTAGCCATAGGTTGGTGGCATTCTCAAAGGCCAAACGCCCCGTATTTTTGTAAAAATAATTTTGGTAGGGTCGGTGAGGGGTGCTATTGATGAGGTAGGTGATTTTTTCAGGATTGGAAAGCGCATCTTGATGCTGGTTCATATACTCCTTCATTTTTGCGAAAAAGTCCTTGTTCCTAAAATCCCTTTTAATGCCGTTAGAGATAAAAACATCCTTTAATCCGTCGTTGTCGAAATCGGCCATCAATGGAGCCCAACTCCAGTCCGTGTTGGATATGCCTGTTTTCTGGGCCACTTCGGAAAAGAATGGAATTCCACTACTGTCAACATGGGAGCTATGCTTCTGAAGGGTATTGTACATGTATTGATAGTGCTTGCCAGCCTGTACATTGTTTTGGAATTTTTCCGGGTTCATACTTGCCATGCTGGTTTTCATCCCATAATTGTCTTCTGAGACCATATCAAGGGTCAGTATGTCCAGGTAACCATCATTATCAAAGTCGGCTATATCATTGCCCATGGAAAAATTGGACATGTGGTTGAGGGCTTGTTTGGCAACCTCCTTAAATGAACCGTTTTTTTGGTTGATGTACATATAGTCCGGTTCATCATAATCATTGGAAACATATATATCTGGCCATCCATCTTTGTTGAGATCGCCAACTCCTACCCCAAGACCATAGGAAATGGCATTGGAGTAAATACCAACTTTTCTTGTGATATTTACATAGTTACCATTGTTGTTTTCATAGAATTGATCACCAAGGGGAGAAAAGCTTTCGGTATTTCCCATGCCAAAAGTTTGGGGATTGTGGTTCATGAGATACATATCCAAATCCCCGTCCAGGTCATAGTCAATAAAGGCTGATTGTATAGAATTTCCAGCATCGGCCAACCCAAATTTTTCCGCTTCCTCCTTAAATGTTGGAATGCCATCTTCATTTGGTCCTTGGTTGACATAAAGTTCATTTTGTAGCAGGGCTTTTCTCTTGTAGGGGCCAGATTTACAAACGTAGATATCCAATAGTCCATCATTATTAATATCGATCATATTTGTGCCGGTGGTCCAACCTTTGTTTCCTGCTGTGCCGGATTCGGTTGTGATGTCTTCAAATTGGAGCTGCCCTTTATTTAAGTAGAGATGATTTTTGCTTAGGTTGGAAGTAAAGTAAATATCTTCCAAGCCATCGTTGTTTAGATCGCCCACGGCCACACCCCCTCCATTATATACATATTCGTATAGAAATGAGTTTGTCAGTTCATTTTCTACAATGATATTTTTAAAGTGGATGTTGGTCCAATCACTATCCAGATTGTCGAAGAGGAATGATGATTGTTGCTTTTTGGGTCCGCACGAATGCAATAGGGAAAACAATGGAACGAAGAGTACGAGTAAATGGACGGGAGATTTCTTTTTCATTAGAAGAGGTTGAGGGTCTGTAAAAGACCAGAACTAATTGAAAGAAAATTATAAAAAAGTAAAGGAAGATTGCTCTTCCTTTACTGAAATTAACTATAAATGAAACTAACTCAAACTATAAATTAATCAACTCAATGGATTACTCTACAGTAAGTTCTTATTGGGCAAACCACAAGGTGGTAGCCTGTACGTCTTCTCCTTGGGCACCTGCAACAGCTCCAAAGTTTGGATTGTCCTGTGCACCTGAACCATATCTCATTCGTTGCGGATAGTTACCGTTCAAATTACCAAGTCCATAAATGATCTGGTCGGAAACACCGGCGGCCAACTCTGAAGGATATCCAGTATCCCTAACTACGGCCCAAGCTTCAAAGCCATCGGTATAACTTGCCAACCATCTTTGATGGGCAATCTTTTCCAATTTTTCGTCGGTAGTACCTCCAGTAATATCCGCTGCTGCCTCAGTTGCAATAAAGGTATCGGCATCGCCATCAGGAATACCCCAAAGCCTCATAGCCTCTTTGATACCCGCGGCAAACAAAGTTTGGGCGTCAGCCCCCGATAATCCTCTTACTGCGGCTTCTGCTTGTAGGAAATAAGATTCAGCACTTGTTAAAACGATTTCTGGGTAGGCATCAACCTGAGATCCCTTTTGTTGGATCACTCTATCACTAGGCGTGCTGAATAAATCATATCTCACATAAGGATATGTATCTCCATTGATTCGGGTAGGCTGACCTATGTATTGGCCAGGCGCCAGTTCAATAGTGGTTTCTTCTCCCACAGTAGAAATAGTGTAATCCGCACCAGCACGATCAAGAGTGGCTACAATAAAGTCCAAACGATCTTGATAATTTGGGTCTGGGGTTTCAGCATTGTTCACGAATAGGAAGGAACCTCCTACTGCCGGTTTGGCATAGGCCGAAAGTCTTGGGTCATTATTGTCTTTCAACATATTGATCAAAGTAGCTCCTACAGTCCAATCCGATCCCCCACCAAAGTTATGCCAGATGTCGCCATAAGCTGCAGCAGCCCATTGGCTGATCACAAAATCTTTGGTCATTACCACACTTCCGTTGGCATCATCCAAAAGGGGATTAGCCAATGCTTCATTCACGGCCGCTGTAGCAAAATTCTCGCCAGGGGCGTTCATAGCTCGCATGGCTATTCTAAGCTTAAGTGTATTGGCCAGTCTTTTCCATTGCTGAAGGTCTCCACCACAATAAATATCATTTTCTCCAGCATCATTCACCCCGATACCTGTTCTTTCAGTATCACCGATAACAGACATGGCTTGATTTAAATCTGCGATGATTCCCTGATAGATTACAGACTGTTCGTCGAATTTTGGAGTTAAGATACCATCAACACCAGCTTCGGTGTAAGGGACCATTCCAAAAGTGTCGGTATACATTTGATAATACAATCCTTTAATAATCAAGGACATGGCATACATATACTCATTTTCCAAATCCCCACCTTCTTCTACAAACTCCTGGAAGTTAAGAATGTTACCCAGATAGTTGTTTAGCCATCCAAAGGTAGCATCTGTATATCCGGCATTGTAGGTATAACAGAGTTCATCGGACCACCAAGAAGAATTATGTCCAAAGGTGAAGTGTCCTGCATAACGATCGGCATGAATCAAATGGGCCCTCCAGTAGGGGAATCGATCGGGAGAATACAAGCGGAACTGAAGGTCGGTCAAGAAAAATTTGGCACTTACCTCTTCCGCAAGAAATCCACTCTGATCGGTGTTCATTTCCGTGAAATCATCGGTACACGATGTTGCCAGCACCAAGCCCAGCAACATACAGATTAATAAATTAATTTTTTTCATTGCACAATTTTTTAAAAG